>JAAZGI010000304.1 GCA_012511315.1 Clostridium sp. | reverse complement strand
AGAGCCCTATCCAAGCTCTATCAGAATCAGGAGGAAAAAGTTTCCTCCTATTGGGGAAATCCCGTTTTTATTGTATCTACTGTCGCATCGATTCAAGTTGCTGAAGCCGTCAAAGTTTTAATTGGCAGAGAAAACACCCTAGCAGGAAAGCTACTGTTTATTGATTTAGAAACGCCAGAGTTTATTGTTTTGGATCTTTAAGGGCTTAGCTTTCATGAAAAAATTAAAGATTCAATGATCTAAAGATACAAAGATTCAAAGTTTCAAAGATCTAAAGATTCAAAAACAAGTAAATCAATAACATTTGACCAGAAATAGAAATGCCGACTCACCATAACCGCGAGTCGGCATTTTTATTATGCACTTAAATTCACTCAAATATCCTTGCTCTCTGTGAAAGAGATAAACTGATTACAAAATCATCTTTTGTCGGCGTGGAACCAAAAATAAATAGGTCATTAGCATTGATAGTGCATACATTAAAATGGTCCAAACAAATAGCCAGCGGAAGGCATCCAATAATCCTGCTGGTCCAAAAAAACTTCGGAAGACCCCTGATAAGGTTGCCGCTACCGCCCAGCCAATGTTCCAACTCATGGAGTTAAGGGCTGCAAACATGGGCCGATCTCCATCTGGTAATTGACTCATAGCAAAGGCACTAAAGACAGGTCCCGCTGCATTCATCAGGGCTCCTCTGGTAAATAAAGAAAGCACCACTAGGGAAAAAGCAGGTGAGAAACCTAAAAGAAAAAGGAAAGGTAAACTGGCCGTTTGAACAGCTACCACAGCCCGTATTTGTCCCATCCTACGAACAAGTCTTGGTTGAATCAACACTGTGGCCGCAGTCGCGAGAGAAGTCCAGCCAAAAAGACTCCCCAGTTGACTATAGTTAATGCTAAACTTCGCTTCAATAAAAAGATTCAAATAAGGAATCGTGGCACCAGCACCTAGACCTACTAAAATGTTTGGAAGAATTAATTTGCCCATTAATTTTTTATCCTCAATTCGAAAGGCTTCCATTCGCTTGTAGGGAACTGGGGCTTTGCGATTTGAACTACTGATCATAAAGGCTGGTATCATACCACCCAACTGAAAAATAACCGCTACTATGATTGCCGCTCGAATAGCTGGCAGGGAGTCTGAAGATACACTTGCATACCGTGCATATAGTGAAGGAACCTGCCCCCCTAAGATGTTTCCTAAGAAACCAGCTCCTGTCGATAGAGCCATCTGTAGTGAAAACAGCGGAACTCTGTTTTCTTCTGAAGTTTCAGCTGCCATAAAGGGTGAGCTCGCCACCATCATTAAAGCACTGCCGATTCCTTGAACTAGGGATCCAGCTAAGGCTAATGGCGCACCATTGGCTATGGCTAACATGCCTATTCCGACAAAGCCTAATCCAATACCCAACTTTAAAGTTTTAACTTCGCCAAAGCGCCGAGTGACTAACACTGCCGGAATACTCATCAGAGCCGATATAAAAGCCGGCATCGCATTAACCAGTCCCTGCAAGGAGGCATCAAGACCTAAGGCTCTTAGATAAAAATTTAGAAAAAGCATGGTAAAGGCCTGCCCTAGGCCAAAACTAAAAGAAGCTGCAAGAAAAAGCCATATTCTACGGGGAAATTTCCAATTCATACTGATACCGCCTATGTTTTAATCATTATTTACAAACTTTAGTTTATCACACGAGCCCCAGTATGAGGCCATTACACCGAGTAAATCTGATATCTTTTATTGGGATTTTAATTCTTTTTCCAAAACTATCTGAGCCCTAATTACAAACGATGATCTATGTTCTGTTTGCCCATCTTTTCGCTGCTTTGTTTTGATCCCGTCTATAGAAATACTATGAATGAAAGATAAAAAAGCAGAGAATTTCCTCTGCTTTAAATCATCCTCTAAAACCTTTTCCAACCTATCAAACAATCCATTTTTTGTGTTTCAATGATTGTCTGGCTTGTAGCTTTAGTTTATTAAAATCACATCGCTTTAATAACTGGAAGTCTCTGTTCCCCAGTTATTGGCGCGTAGTTTTAATATTTTATACTGAGGAGCCATGCTTTCAAGGTCTGCTTTCAAAATGTCAGCGTCACTCGGCTGAACAATTGCTACAAAAGCCGGACCTGATCCACTCAGATAAACCCCGCGAGTATTATTTAAACAGTAATTCCACATCATTTCATAATTTGGATCCAGCTCTTTAATCAAAGGCAAACGGTATTTTTCATGGAGCTCATCGTGAAATAGTAGTTGCATATTGTTTGTTTTTCCATTTTCAAGTGCATCGGCTAAAAGAATAATTCGAGATAAGTTAGCAACTGCATCACTATGTCGAATCATTATTGGTAGTGCCGCTCTAGCTCCTGCGGTTGAAAATTCAAAAGGAGGAATCACGGTCATAAAAATCAAGTCACTACTGGTATTAAATTTTTTATAAATAATACCGACCTCGCTATCCATGGAAGCAGCTAATCCTCCCTTAAAAGCAGGCACAATATTACCAGAATGTCCTTCGATCTTTGTGGCAATTTTTAAAATCACTTTGGGGTCTTGCTTTTTTCCATTTAAAAATAAGGCCGCCATGACACCAGCTAGAATACAAGTAGCAGAAGAACCTAAGCCACTAGACTCTGGTATTTGGGCATCAATCGTCAATTTCATTCCCTTCACGGGCAATTCAAGCATCTCACAGGCTAGATTTTTCGCCCCAAACACCATGTGGTTAGCTATATCTCGATCGTCGCCTACAAGACCATCTTCTTCAGCCGGTATAATCTCAAAGCTATTATATAAACTCAGTGCTAGACCTAAAGTATCATATCCACAGCCTAGATTGGCCGATGTAGCCGGTATTTTGATTTTCATTTATTTTTCTCCTCGTAAAGGGATTAAGTTCTCACACACGTTTTCAGTAAGTGCCAACAGCTTTCAAATATTATTTTTAACCACTCAAAACAATTTATAATGTCGACCTATTCAGAGCTTAAGGCCTACGTGTCTTATATTTGTCACCGGTTCTTTATTACTAATCTATTCCTTTATTATACAACACTAGGTGTCTTCAAAACTTAAAACGGTAAATAAATAGAGGATCAATCATTCAGCAAAGCCCCAGGAGCTTCTCTCCTAGGGCTTTGCTTTGTCAACGGGATTTTCTTCAATATCGGCCCGTGATTTTCATCACTTAGTTTGGCATCGATGCCTATCCTAGTTCTTCAGTACCCATATTCAGTCTATAGTAACGACCTTTCTGTTCCATCAATTCCTGATGATCGCCTCTCTCAACAATTTCACCATTCTCCAATACAATAATAGCATTGGATCGACGGACCGTTGATAAGCGGTGAGCAATGACTAGAGTCGTACGACCTTCCATCAATTCATGCATTCCACTTTCAATTAACTTTTCTGTTCGGGTATCAATGGAAGAGGTGGCCTCATCCAAGATTAGTACGACAGGGTCAGCAATGGCTGCTCTAGCGATGGATAGAAGTTGACGCTCGCCTTGTGACAAGCTACTGCCATCATTACTAATAAAGGTATCATATCCATCCTTCAGATGGCGAATAAATGTATCAGCATTAGCTAACTTAGCCGCTTCAATCACTTCTTCATCCGTTGCATCTAATCGACCAAACCGAATGTTATCGGCAATCGTCCCTTCAAACAAATGGACATCCTGAAGCACAACACTCATAACACTTCGCAAATCTAATTTATTGATCCGTTTAATATCAACGCCATCAAAGGTAATCGTACCGTTCTCAATTTCATAGAAGCGATTAATAAGGTTTGTTATCGTCGTTTTACCAGCGCCCGTCGAACCGACTAATGCAATTCGTTGACCCGGTTTTGCAAATAGGGACACATCATGAAGAATCTGCTTTCCTTTTACATAGGAAAAATCAACTTCCTTCAAACGGATATCTCCTTTAACGGGAATATTCTCAATTTTTCCATCCGCATCTGGAACCATCCAGCACAGGCCACGGTCTCCACTGCAATCACGATTAAGCCGAACTTCTCCAGCCATTTCTTCTTCTACACCATCCATCATCTCAAAGATTCGTTCTGCTCCAGCAATGGCTGCTAAGATTGAGTTCATTTGATTAGACACCATGGTAATCGGTCTGGAAACTGTTCGAGTGTATTGCAAGAAGGCGGTAATATTACCTAAGGTCATAGCACCGGTAATTACTCGGGCAGCACCCATCATGGCAATGATGGCATATTGAATAAAGGAAATATTCCCCATTAAAGGCATCAGCATGACGCCGTAGGCCGCTGCCTTTGATGCTGACTCTCGTAAATCATCATTAATTTCAATATACTCACTAATGGCATTTCCTTCGTAGCCAAAGACTTTAACAACCTTTTGGGCCGACACCATCTCCTCAACGTAACTATTCATATCCGCCATAGAGCTTTGTCTTGAGCGGAAGAACTTAGATGAACGGCCAGCCACAAAGCGGATTAAAAATAGTGACGCAACCATCATTAGAACCATAGCTAGTGTCAGCATGGGACTTAAAATGGTCATCATCGTAAAGGTACCAACTACCGCAATGATAGAGGTCAAAATCTGAGCCACACTTTGCTCTAAGGCCTGATTTAAAAGATCCACATCATTGGTAAAGGAGGACATAATCCGACCATGACCTTGAGTGTCGTGATAAGCAATCGGCATCCGTTGAATTTTAGCAAACAGCTCCGTACGAATCGTGTGAATAATGGTTTGTGCAAGTCGAGCCATTAACAGGTTCCCGATATACTGGCTTGCTGTTATACCCACGACCAAACCCATCATGATGAACAGATAATGTTGTAACAGGGGGAGGCTACGATCAATGGTCACGGCATCTACAATAGGGCTCAGCATTCCGTTGGCAGCAACCTGAAAAATCGTGGCACTGATTACCAAAATAATTCCAAGGGTAAACATTATTTTGTGATCTTTATAATAACTTAAGAGACGCCGAATAGTCATTAGTGGATTGTTCGGCATTACTTTTTGTTTGATAGCTTTTTCATCCTTCATTATCCAGCCAACCCCCTTTCCTGTGTTTCACTAATTTCTCGATAAATCGGGGATTTTTCTAATAGCTCCTCATGGGTTCCCTGGCTTTCAACCATTCCATGATCCATCACAATAATCGTGTCAGCATCTTCAATGGATGAAATTCGCTGTGCAATGATAATAGTCGTCACATCACCAATATTTTCTCGGAAGCTGTCCCGTAGTTTTGC
Source organism: Clostridium sp. (assembly GCA_012511315.1). Classification (GTDB taxonomy): domain Bacteria; phylum Bacillota; class Clostridia; order Clostridiales; family Clostridiaceae; genus JG1575. The sequence continues at coordinate 8,181 of JAAZGI010000304.1, read as the reverse complement.
ATCCGTCGACATATCCACTGCACTGGTTGAGTCATCCAGGATCAAAACCTTTGGTCTTTTAATCAAAGCTCTGGCTATGGTAAGCCGCTGCTTTTGACCTCCAGAGAAGTTTGAGCCACTTTGTTCCACCTCGTGGTGAATTCCCTCAGGATATTTGGAAACAAATTCCCAAGCTTGAGCCTGCTTTAAAGCTTCAATAATTTCTTCATCACTAGCCTCTTCATTACCCCAGCGCATATTAGAAGCGATGGTGCCTGTCACTAGTGTATTCTTTTGTAAAACCATCCCAATCTGTTGACGTAGGGCGTCTAACTTATAGTCTTTTACATTGTGGCCACCTACCCTAACTTCCCCAGCCGTCACGTCATAGAGTCGTGGAATCAGTTGAATTAAGCTGGATTTTGAGGAACCTGTACTACCAATAATTCCAACCAATTGCCCTGAATCAATGGTTAAACTGATGGCTTTCAACACGTCCTGACTATTACTGGGATAACGGAAGTGGGCGTCACGGAATTCAATACTTCCGTCTTTGACCTGATCTAACCCATCAATAGGAAATTCGATTTCTGATTCCGTCTCCAAAACTTCGATTAAACGACTGGCTGAAGCCGAGCCACGTGTCAGCATCATAAAATACATAGACAACATCATGAGAGCCATCATAATTTGAGTGATATATGTAACAAAGGCAATCAATTCACCTGGTAACATAGTACCTGCCATGATTTGTTGTCCGCCAAACCAAAGAACAGCCCCAATGCAAGCATAAATAATTAAGTTTAATGTGGGCATTAGAACCATAATCAAAGAAATAGCTTTCATTGCCCTGTCTTTAAGTGTATCATTTCGGACCTTAAATCGTTTTTCCTCATAGGGCTGACGATTAAAGGATTTTACAACACGAATTCCAATTAGGTTTTCTTGAATAATAGCATTTAAACGGTCAACACGGCGCTGAATGCTTTTAAACATAGGATTGGCAAATTTCAAAACAATTAATAGAATAATCACAACCACCGGAATAGCAACTGCAAAAACAACAGATAATCCGGGATTTACTCGGATTGACATAATAAGGGCAAAAATCATTAAGAAGGGGGCTCGAATGGCCATTCTAAGGCTCATCATAGCAACCTGCCCCATCATATCAGCGTCAGTCGTCAACCGCGTGATTAAAGTGGGAGCACTTAATGTATCAAGGTTGGCAAAGGAAAATTTCTGAATTTGTTGAAAGGCTTTGGCACGAATTTCGGCTGCAAAGCCATACCCAGCCCTAGCACCAAAAAATGAACTGACAACCCCCATAAACATTCCACCTAAAGCCAAAAGAATCATTAATAACCCGGTTTGAATCACAAAACTCATATCTTGATTTTTAATTCCAATATCCACAATACGCGACATTAGAAATGGAACCAATACATCAGCGCCTACTTCTAAAACCATCATGACTGGACTTAATATCGCATATAAGCGGTATTTCTTCATAAATGGCAATAACTTTTTTAGCATTTCTTCACTTCCCTTCCGTTAATTCAACAGCTTTTTTTGCTGTTTTTCGTAATATACCTAAGAATTGATTCATTTCATCAGGTTTAACCCCTTTAGTAATGAGATCAACCCAACAATTCAAATCCTTTATAATCTTCGGCTTAAGATCTCGACCGTAATCGGTAAGGCTCACATCATAGGCTCGACGATCTTTTTGATTTCGCAATTTGGTGGCCAAACCTTTCTCCTCAAGACTTTTAATGACTCGAGTGGTTTGAGCATCATCCATGCGCAAATGAGCTCCTAAAGACTTAAGTTCTGAAGGCTCATTGTCCCGGATATGAATCAAATAGACGAACTCCGCTGAATTTAGTCCATATTTTTTAAGTTCTTGATTTAAATAAATTTGGGTTTTTCGATGAACCACGGAAATTAACCCGACTAACTCTGATTTTTCCAAATTTGCCTTCCTCCTTTACTCAATTTATGCAAAATAAATTTCATGCTCGATTGTTTTGATTGTCCCGATTCTTAATTTAAGCTAGAAAACAGGTAACCAAAATACTGAACCTTTTAAGCATCCATTATTTTAGTTGAGTTGTCAACCAATTTTAGAGACTTATCCCATTCTTTTGTTTTGACTCTCAAATGAATTTGTACTGCATTTTACTTTTCTAATCCATTCTTCCCTTAAAACATTTGAATTATACTGCGGTTTTCTAAATGAAATATTAAATAAAAGCTCCCTTCATGATTCACAGTATTTTTTCACTGTTTTTCATAAAGGGAGCATATTAGATTCCAGGTAACTTTTATTTAAAGTTGCCTGTGAACGTTTTTAGAAACTCTTTTTACTTACTTCTATACTGTTGAATGATTGATCTGGGTTTAAGGTTGTTTCGGTCGTGTACCATCAGAGTAAATCACATCAACTGTATTGTTCAGGGTTTTTTCACCCCACTCGAACTCTTTTTTCATGGTGTCATAGGTGTTTGGAAACTGTTCTTTATAAAGATCCATATCACTGTGTGGAATCACTTTATACTGCTCTTTTCCATCCACTTGCCAGCGCAGAATATAAATTGAGTCGTAATCAAGGTCTTTTACTTGAGCTACACCATCCTTGCGTTCAATTTCTATTCGGAAGACACTACCCAAATTAACAAAATCACGCTTTTTCTTTTGACCTTGCCACATATTACCAGTGGACCAAATCACTGCCTGGTTTTTCGTTCTGCCTTCATGGGTAATTTTTCGCATTTCCATGGGTTGTAAGCGATGAGGATGGCTTCCGACTATTACATCAACACCTTCTTCTGTCATAATGCCATAATAGTCCATTTGGTACTGTGAAGGATATTCTGTATACTCTCGACCCCAGTGAATATGATGGACGATTATTTCTGCCCCTTCTTCTCTGGCTTGAGCAATCTTTTTTCGAATTAGTTTCTTTGAATTTAAATCCACAGCAAAATCATTGGGCACCGGAATATTGTTCGTGCCATAGCTTGTCGCTATAAATCCAATTTTAATACCATTGATTTCTTTGACAAAAACTTCATCCGCTTCTTCTTGAGTTCGATAGGTCCCCGTATGTTCCAATCCAATTCGATCCAAGTTATCAAGATTTTGTTTCAACCCCTCAAAACCGTTATCCATGGCATGATTATTTGAGGTGATTGCCAAATCTACTCCTAGTTTTTTCAAAGTAAAGCCCAAGTTAACTGGAGCATTAAACTTTGGAAAACCCCGATAACCAAACTTTTCTCCTGCTATAGGCGATTCTAAATTTACTAAAGTATAATCCCCGTCCGAGAGAAGCCCTTCTATCTCTGCCATTTGCGGCCAAAAATCGTAGCTGCCATCAGCCTTTTTAGCTGCTTGTGTATTTGTGATGTGACTAAGCACATCCCCAGAAGCTATCAGGGTAAGCTCTGAGTCTGCTAAAGGCGAATCCGCCTCTTCATCCGCACTATTTCCTTCTAAAGTCACTGAGTCGCCTGACGTTGTTGTAGCCGGCTCTTCGCCCATCTCAGTTTTTGTGTTTGTCGGATCTGTAGAGATTTCCTTGGTGTCTGTCTTCTCTAAAACGTCCTCTCCTATAGTGGTCTGAGAAAGAGAAGTGGATTGGGCATTTGTAATCTCCGCTTCCGTATTCAATTGGCAGCTGGAAAGTAGAATCATCGATGCTAACATCAATGTTGATGTTATTTTTTTAAACATATTTTACTCCTTCATAAATATTCATGGTACTTTTAAAGTCTTGTTACTTCATCGACTCTAAATCTTTAATCGTTATCCTTTTGAAACTATAACCTCTCGTAGTATTTTATTTTTTTCTTTCTCGATCAAGGTTTTATTGCTTTTTAGTTATTTCTATTAAACACCGTAATTTTATAAAGCACCTCGATGCAACATTACGCTAAATTCACTGCTTTAGCAAGAACTCGCTGAGCTCAAGCTCATCTATCCTAGCATGTCCTAAACCTTGCCATAACCTTCTCATCTTTTTAATTGACTACAGTTAGTGAGCGTCTTGAAAGTAAGGCGAGTACAATTATTAGTTCCTTCGTTGAAGATTCAAGCATAACTTCATGTTAGGTACTTAGTCTTTATTCTAAGTTCTCCTAAACTACTTTCAAGCTCAATTATATCTATTATAAAGTAAAGTCACAATTCTATCTATCTTGAAAGCCTTTTTTAAATTCATTTATAACCCAAATTATTCACCGAGTAAATTCTCGATAAGTTTTAAGGGTTTAATTTGAGTGGAAATTCATTTCCGCTCAAATTCCTTGATCAGGCTTTTTAAGGACTCTGCTCATGAGAGCGCGTGAAGGGACCGACAGCCGCTCTTTTTTCCTACTAGCTGTTAAAGCAGCCTATTTCTTGGACTTTTCGACCGGCTCACCCCTAAAAGGGTCTATAAATCCTTATATGCTATTTTCATCTGCTAATTTTTCTTCATGTCATTAATTCTTGATACAGGCTTCGATTTTGCTCGCATTCATTCCAACTCTATCAACAGAGTATTCTCTGCACAAAAAAGTAAAAGTCGATATCAAGATGATATCGACTTTTTATGGTAGCGGAGGAAGGATTTGAACCCCCGACCTTCGGGTTATGAGCCCGACGAGCTACCGCTGCTCCACTCCGCGTTATTGAATTTATGTCGTCCTCATTTGGACTACTTATATATAATAACCTGAATCCTATAGTTTGTCAAGTTTTATATCAAGTTTCTTTTTTGACCAGTACTGAATTCAAGCAGCCTGACCAGAAAATGCTTAGCTTTTAAACAATCTTTAGCATTTGAAAGATTCCCATTTAAGGATTTAAAATGAAAAAGATACCTTATGGTATCTTTTCATAAAAATAAAATGGTGCTGAAGACCGGAATCGAACCGGTACGGTGTTTGACCACCGCAGGATTTTAAGTCCTGTGCGTCTACCAATTTCGCCACTCCAGCAGTTGTGGTAGCGGAAATAGGACTTGAACCTACGACCCTTCGGGTATGAACCGAATGCTCTAGCCAGCTGAGCTATTCCGCCTTATTAAGATGCGTCTCCATAGCGACAATGTTTATTATATGGTAGTAGAATCATATTGTCAACAGTTTTCTTTTCATAGTTTAAGCTGTTTTGGATTCTTTTTTTGCCTTTCGACTGCTCTTTCCTAATTCATCTAAAACAAGCATGGATTACATTGATTCAAGTTCCATCCTATAAAAAGCTTTCAGTTTCAATCCCTCTTTTCTCCATTTTAACTTCTTTGTCTTAACCTTCTTTATCATATAATTTTAAATTGTAAAGAAGCGTTAGTCAGGGGTGTAGCCTCTTTTTCATATGCCACACCCATCTTTATTAATACCGTGATCCGATTTGAGACCTAACTTTTTCTCCGCTTAATGTTGCCACCAGCTTCTGATCGTCTTTTAAACTCTGCCACTTTTTCTTCTGAATCCTTTTGAAAGCGTGTCATCATATCTTCAAAAGACTGAGAACCTTTCTCCAAAGGTTTCGGCCGTGGGTTCCCAGACCATTCATCATTCTGCGGTGGGCGGTTATAAGCTTTCTTTTCAGTTCGAGGCTTATCATCGAAATTTCTTTCGCGACCAGAAGACTCCTCCTGTGAGGCAGTTCCTTCTCTAGCTTTCATTTCAGGGTTAGCTTGTTTCACTGAAAGACTCATTTTCCCGTCAGATTCCACTTTAAGAACCTTGACTTGGATGGTATCACCTTCCTGTAAAAAGTCCCGGATGTCCTTAACATAAGTATCCGCAATTTCCGAGATATGGACTAGACCTGTTTTCCCATCCACCTCGACGAATGCTCCAAAGTTTGTAATATTAATAATCTTACCTTCTAGAATGGCTCCTGCTTCAATTGCCATATTAATTAAAGATTCCTCCTTGAACCCGCTATGATTGTTATGGGGTTAAACTTGTATTAGTGTTGGGCGATGTTTGTCCGGGATCTTCCTTGGATGAATCCGGCACTTTTGTTGCGCCTGGGACATCAACAACTGGAATTTCATTGGGTTTAATCATTTCCAGCCGTTCTCTGGCTTGTTGTTCGATGTATTCAGTAGAATTGAGATTGTTGACTTCTTCCAGCAATTTTTTATTTTCTTCTTGGACTTTCTCCAAAACCTTTAGCTGTTCATCCTGCTTTTGATTGATTCGATCCATGGTCGCTCGCTGATTGGCAAACTGGAATAGAGCAAGAAAGGCTAAAAGTACCAACAAAATATTTTTGAGGTGTTTTTTTTTCATTGATTCTCCTCACTTAATCGTATTATAAACCAGCTTTAATCAAGATTATGATTTCTATTATTAGAATTTCCGACACATTTTATTGGGCTATTCGATTACAGCCCCTTCCAAGATTTCATACAGACTAACCGCCTCATCCTTACGCACAGTTTGACGAATTTCAAGAACTCTAGCTCTTACCTTCTTGGAGGCATATTCAATTTCAATGATATCGTCAACCTTAACTTCCGCTCCGGCTTTAGAAACTTTACCATTAATTGTAACCCTGCCTGTATCGCAAGCTTCTTTGGCTACTGGTCTTCGTTTAATTAGGCGGGATACTTTCAGAAACTTATCTAATCGCATGACTACCTCTTTTCAAATTTTCAATATAGGTTGAATTATACCATTAAGAGATTAAATTAAAAAGCAAAAGCTCCCAATTGGGAGCTTTTGCTTGTTTCTATTCTGATTTTCAGCTTATTTATTGACTAAATCCTTGAAGTCTTTACCCGGTTTGAATACTGGAACTTTAGATGCAGGGATCTGGATTACTTCCTTAGTTCTTGGGTTTCTTCCTTCTCTAGCAGCTCTTTCTCTGACTTCAAATGTTCCAAAGCCAACCAACTGTACTTTTTCACCTTCTGCAAGCGCGCCCATAACGGCATCCTTAAATGCGTTTAACGCAACCTCAGCTTCTTTTTTAGTCATCTTGCCGGATTCAGCAATTTTTGTGATTAATTCTGCTTTATTCATTAATTACCCTCCTTAGAGTATTGCAAATAGTAGGCTTTCTACCATAGTCATATTCTGTAACAAAAACTGAGTTAAATCCATGAAATACTTCATTTTTCACAGATAATTAACAAATGAATCCCACAACCATGGGCTTTACGCCACCTTTTAGCAACTATTTTAACTTTTCGTCTATTATCACGAGTTGTTTTATTTCATAATCCACTCGTTCACTCAAAGAACTTTCCGCTTGAAATCCATAGGCATCCACTAAAAGAACCGTATAAAACAGGACATCTGCCAGCTTTTTTTCTTCGTTTAATGCTTCATCCTTTAAAAGATCCGTCAATTGTTTGATTAATTCCTTAGTCGAGCGACTAGCATAGCCATAGCTTTTCGCCTTTTTTATGACCTCCTGAGCTCGCATCGTAGCTGGAACTGAACGTGGCAGTTTTTCAAGTTTTTCAGCTAAGCTCATTTCACCTTTTTCAGTTTTTTTAATCTTTTCCCAGTTGTAAAGCACTTCTTTTGTATCATCCACTTCAAGATTGGAAAATACATGGGGATGTCTTGTAATCATTTTTTCGTTAACTGTTCGAATGACATCTTGAATAGTAAAGTCTCCATTTTCCTCAGCTATTCGAGAATGGAGAACAACTTGAAGTAGCACATCTCCCAGTTCCTCCCGCACATCATCCATCTCACCTTCCGTAATCGCATCTGCGGCTTCATAGGCCTCTTCAATTAGGTAGCGACGAAGGGATTCATGAGTCTGCTCCCGATCCCATGGGCAACCACCTGGTTCTCGTAGTGTGCTGATGGTTCGCCGGAAATCATTAAATCCTGGTTTTACTGCGTCAGCTTCAATAAAAACTGATGTCAAATGATCGATGTCATCCTGACGGTCCAGTGCCCAAAGAGGAATTCTGCGAATTAATTCCTCCCCACCTATTCCAGCATTTCTAATATAGATGATTTCTGTTTCATCATCTAAGTAGTCAGTCAAAGCTAATTTTACCTCTGATGCAATTCGCTTATTATAAACTTGAGTCAATATTGTGTCTGTTTCACCTGTGATGCCCTTTCGGCCAAGATCCTGAGCATCAAGAATTAATAATCCCTTTATAGGATCGCGCTCAAGCACCTCTAAAATAACATCAATAAAACTGACTGCTGAGTGAATCTTGTAGGGAATTTT
>JAAZGI010000303.1 GCA_012511315.1 Clostridium sp. | reverse complement strand
CTCCCCAGTGGTTTAATACTGGATTAAAACAAAGTTACGGGATTTCCGGAAACTCAAATGACACCTTCTATTATGATCCCATTCAGCAGAAAGTTGTGCCATCAGAAGATGCTTATACTCGGACACAGGCCTCTGCCTGCTTTATTCTATCCATCCAAGACAAGCTTTTAGGTGAACATTCAATTTCTGAACAATACGTTTCTGAAACCAAACTATTTAAGGGTGGCTCAGGTACTGGTACCAACTTCTCAGCCCTACGTGCCCATGGTGAGAAGCTATCCGGCGGTGGTGTGTCTTCTGGACTTATGAGTTTCTTGAAAGGCTTAGACCGAAATGCTGGTGCTATTAAATCAGGCGGTACGACCCGTCGCGCAGCCAAGATGGTTTGCCTTGATATTGATCACCCTGAAATCGAAACTTTTATTACTTGGAAAGCAAAGGAAGAAGATAAGGTTCGTGCTCTTGCCAAAATGGGCTATGATGGAACCTTTGAAGGCGAAGCCTACGAAACAGTATCTGGACAAAACTCCAATAACTCTTTAAGAATTTCTGATGAGTTTATGAATAAAGTGGTTAACTTGGATAAGGATCCTGATGCCAGCATCACCTTAAAAGGCCGAGTTGACGACCGGGTTAATCGAGATATTAAAGTTCAAAAACTGTGGGATGAATTTAATGAAGCCGCTTGGAAGTCTGCTGATCCAGCTCCCCAATACACCGATACTTTTAACGCATGGCACACCTGCCCGGCTGGTGAAGATGGTGAATACATGGCTCCCCATAATCGCTTGAATTCAACAAACCCTTGTGGAGAATATGCCTTCTTGGATGATACCAGCTGTAATCTAGCTTCGATTAACCTTTATCGCTTCTTCGATAAAGACAATAATCGCTTTGATGTGGAAGGATTCCTGCACATTGTATCTTTAGCCCAATTGCTATTGGAAGCATCCATCCACTGGGGGCAGTTCCCAACTGAAGATATTGCTAGAAAAACTCATATCTTTAGAACCACCGGTCTTGGAATTGCAAACCTTGCTAGCTTACTGATGGCATCGGGTATTCCCTATGACTCAGAAGAAGCCAGATCCTACGCCGCTGGAATTATGGGTCTTTTAACCGGTCGCAGTTATGCCGTATCAGCTCTTATGGCTAAAAAGGTTGGTCCTTTTGAAGCTTATGATCTCAACAAAGAGTATATGCTTCGAGTGATTAAAAATCATGCTGTAGTCGCTGGAGCAGTTGACGATCCCTTAGATGGACTCAACTATGAACCGCTTAAAGTGAACCATGACTTGTTAACAGAAATCAATCAAACGTCTTTATCGAAGGCTTTAAAAGAGGAATGGACCAAGGCAATTGACCTTGGACGGGAAAACGGTTATCGCAATGCTCAAGTTTCAGTAATCGCTCCAACCGGAACCATATCCTTTGCCATGGATTGTGCTGCCACATCCATTGAACCCTTCTTCTCCCATGTGGTTTACAAAAAACTATCCGGTGGCGGTTTTATGACCATTGCCAATCCAGTAGTTG
>JAAZGI010000302.1 GCA_012511315.1 Clostridium sp. | reverse complement strand
GGCTATATGTCCATGGCTGACTACTATCTGAAAATATGTGAAAACTAGAGAACCGCCGTGTACCGAACGGTACGCACGGTGGTGTGAGAGGTCGACTAGTCAGCTAATGACTAGTCTCCTACTCGATCAAACTTTTAACAAGGAAAGAGCTGGAACTTCTTTTTTAGATCCAGCCTATAAAAAGGTGTCTTTTTTACAATTCAGGAAATAAAAAGATAGTCCTCATTAAATTTATTATTTATCTCAAAAGTGAATCCAAAGTCGGAGTACTTTAACAGAGATTGCTCCATGAGGAGTAGTGATGTGATAATTATAAAGGGAGGATAATAAGGAATGGTTATAAATAAAATGCTTTTAATCGATTCCTATTAGAGCAGACGCTTAGCCTAGGTTGAAATAAATCAACTCGGTGTTATAATAGAAAAAAACAGGGGAGCTTGCGTATAGCAGGCTGAGAGGAAGGTTTGGCCTTCGACCCTTTACCTGATGCGGATAATGCCGCCGGAGGGAGTAACATGTTGCTTTTTCGGAGTGTTGTCATCAGGCAGCACTTTTTTTGTCGTGAAAATACAGAAGATTACAAATTAATAATTTACCGGGGGGAATGAAAAATTATTAAGTCATTAAAAGGGGTTTATTGGAAATTTTAAGACTAAAAGAGCCTGATTGAGAAGGAGAATGAAGGATGTTTGAAAACTATTTGGCAGAAGTGAGAGGTAAAAAACCTTTGGTGCACTGCATTACAAACTATGTGACAGCTAACGATGTAGCCAATAGCCTCTTGGCTGTTGGGGCAAGTCCCATTATGGCTGATGAGCCTTTGGAAGTGGCAGAGATAACTCAGCGTTGTGATGCGTTAACGCTCAACTTGGGCACCTTGGATCAAAAAAAGATCGAGTCGATGTTAATCGCAGGTAAAAAAGCGAATGCACTGGGACATCCAGTGGTGCTAGACCCAGTTGGAATTGGCTCCAGTCGCCTTCGAAGAAGGGTGGCGGAGGAAATTTTAAAAACGATTCAAGTAGCGGTGATTCGAGGTAATAGTTCTGAAATAAAGGCTTTGGCCCATGGCACGGTGGCCGCTCGGGGAGTGGATGCTAGTGTTAAAAATTTAATGCAAGAAGGGGATTTAGAGGAAGAAATCCTCTTGATGCAAGAATTTGCTAAGCAGTCTAACAGCATCCTTCTAGTGACGGGAGCTGTGGACCTTGCCTGTGACGGGGAGCACGCTTTAGTCCTACGTAATGGCCATACCATGATGAGTCAAATTACAGGGACTGGATGCCAGTTGTCCGCCTTGGTAGCAGCCTTTCTAGCGGCTAACCCAGCAGATTCCTTAATGGCCACAGCTGGCGCTGCAGCCTGTTATGGCTTGGCTGGAGAATTGGCAAAGACTAGATTGCGACTTGACGAAGGAACCGCTACTTATCGCAACCGTTTAATCGATGCCCTTGGTTTACTAACAGCAACTGATTTAAAGGGAGGAGTTAAGTATGAAATTTACAGCTGATGACCTGGTGCTTTATGCAGTAACGGACCGGACTTGGCTAGAGGATAAAACTTTGTCTGAAGTAGTTGAGGCGGCTTTGCAGGGCGGGGTGACTTTGATTCAACTTCGAGAAAAGGAGTTGGATTATGAAGGGTACCTAGCAGAGGCTCTGGAGATTAAAAAAGTTTGTGATCGCTATGGGGTACCTATGATCATTAATGATAATGTGGAGATTGCCTTAGCCAGTGGAGCAGATGGTGTTCACTTAGGTCAAAAAGACGGCGACGTGGCCAAGGTAAGAGAACGCCTAGGAAAGAGTAAGATTATTGGTGTTTCGGCACGAACTTTAGAGCAAGCCCTCGAGGCGCAGGCTAATGGTGCGGATTATCTTGGGGTTGGTGCCGCTTTTGGATCGAAAACAAAGTTGGACGCTCAAGCTCTTAGCCATAAAGTCATTCAGACAATTACTGAAACGGTAGATATTCCAGTGGTAGCCATTGGTGGGATTAATCGGCAAAATGCAATGGAGCTAAGGGGCACAAAAGTTCAAGGTATAGCAGTGATTAGCGACCTGTTTGCCCAAGGTGATGTGAAAAAGGCAGCGCAAACTTTAAAATACATCGCTGAACAAGTCGCAGGAAAAAAATAATTACTAATCTCAAGACTTGCAGAATCGTAAATAGATATTTATTAGCGATAAAGAAACAAAAAATAAAATAATCTGGAAATAAAAAATGATTGGTTGAATCAAGGAGGAAAGAATGAAAACAGCATTGACGATTGCTGGCAGCGACTGTAGTGGTGGAGCTGGCATACAAGCGGATATTAAGACGATGACAGCTTATGGGATTTATGCCATGAGTGCAATTACAGCCTTAACGGCACAAAACACCCAAGGGGTACAGGGGGTCTTAGAGGTGGAACCGGACTTCTTGAGACTACAATTAGAGAGTGTATTTTCTGATATTCACCCTGATGCTGTTAAGACCGGTATGATTTCATCGCCAGAAATGATTGATGTGATTGCCGATGTGATGGAGAAGTATGGTGTTAAGCAACTTGTTGTTGATCCTGTGATGATTGCTACCAGTGGTGCTCAGCTAATTCCAGAGCCCGCGGTGGAACGAATGCGCGAACGTTTGTTACCCCTAGCTCGGGTCATTACGCCTAATATTCCCGAGGCTGAAGTTTTATGGGGGCATCCCATTGAAGGGCGGAAGGGGATGGAAGAGGCGGCAAAGTGGATTGGCGAGGAATATGGTTGCGCGGTGCTAGTTAAAGGAGGACACAACTCGGAGAATGCATCCGACCTTTTGTTTGATCAAGGTAAAAAGACCTGGTTTAGGGGCGAGCGAATCCATAACCCAAACTCCCATGGGACCGGCTGTACTCTGTCCAGTGCCAT
>JAAZGI010000301.1 GCA_012511315.1 Clostridium sp. | reverse complement strand
GGTCACCAAGAAATTGCCCGGAAGGTGTTTGATCAAAAACCCTTGGGTCGGGTTCGTTTAATTGGACGTACTTTGAATACTCTGGAGTCCTTCTACAATGGACGGGTCAACTTGATGTATCTTCGTGAATCTGATTTTCTGGAACTGGATTTGCCAGACAAGGATACGGGTGATATCGTAAACTATGGCTTGGCTCCAAAGGAAGCGGAAGTTTCCATGATTTTAAAGGAGCATGAAGATAAAATCCGAGTTTCGATTCGGACTAAACGCAAGGTGGATGCAGGGCTTTTTGCTGAAGTCTTCCAAGGTGGCGGTCATATTCGAGCGGCTGGGTGTACCTTGATGACGCCTTCCTTTGTGGAAGCTCGGGAAATGTTATTTCGGGAGCTGGAGGCCTATTTGTATTGATGAGTGGTATAATAGTCATCGACAAAGCCCAAGACTATACTTCCTTTGATGTGGTCGCTGTGGTTCGCCGTTTGGTGGGCATTAAAAAAGTGGGGCACACAGGGACTTTAGACCCCATGGCTACAGGCGTGTTGCCGATTTTAGTGGGCAGCGCCACAAAGCTTGCACCTTATTTGGTGGATACAAAAAAAGAGTATGTAGCCACCATGGTGCTGGGGCGTTCCACGGACACTTTAGATGTCACCGGAACGATTACAGAGGAGATGGATGCCTCATCGATTTCTTTTACCAAGGAACAAATAGAAGCAGCCATGGCACCTCTGCGAGGTGACATCCTACAGGTGCCGCCCATGTTCTCTGCTTTAAAGAAAGATGGTAAAAGGTTATATGATTTGGCACGCCAAGGCATTACCTTAGAGCTTGAGCCAAGGCCTGTTACGATTTATGAGCTGGAGCTCTTGGAGTATCAGCATCCAATAATTCGCTTTCGAGCAGTGACTTCCAAGGGTACCTATATCCGCTCACTAGTTCGGGATTTGGCGGAAAACTTAGGGGTGCCAGGAACCATGTCCGATCTTAGGCGGACCCTCACAGGAGGCTTTTCCATAGCCCAGTCAGTTAGCTTAGATGAATTAAAAAAACTTGACAGGGCTGAAATAGTTGATAAAATGAGACAAGTCGAGCAGGTTTTGGTTCATTTTAAAGAACATCATCTATCTGATTCTTACATCCACCTGCTTTTAAATGGTGTTCGCTTAAAGGATCCAGCAGCGGTGGAAGGACTAGAAAATGGGATGTATCGAATTAAAACACACGAAAATAAACTGATCGGACTGGCAGAATTTAAGAACCAGGAACTGGTTCTCAACTGGCGGGCATAAGGTGGTAGTATGATTATTTTAGACAACAACAACACAAAAACATTGGCCGAAAAAACGTATATAGCTTTAGGTAGTTTCGACGGTTTGCACCGAGGACACATGACTCTGATTAATCGGGTTGTGGATGAAGCGTTGCTAAACGATGCAAAAAGTTTGGTCTATACCTTTGCCAATCATCCTTTATCAGTAGCGGCCCCTGAGCGTATGCCAAAACTCTTGATGGATAATGAACAAAAATTACATATTTTCCGGACGGCGGGCATCGATATGGTGGCCCTCATCGATTTCACTTTTGAGTATATGCAAACTTCAGCGGAAGACTTTATTAAGCTTCTGTTGGACCAGTACAATGCCAAAGGCTTGATTGTTGGTTTTAACTTTAAGTATGGCTATATGAATACAGGCGACATTGATTTTCTCAGGGAATTGGCAGAAAAGTATGACTTTGAGCTGATTGTCATTGAGCCGGAAACCGACGAAGAGGGACTGATCTCATCCACTCGAATTCGCAATATGATTGTGGAAGG
>JAAZGI010000300.1 GCA_012511315.1 Clostridium sp. | reverse complement strand
TCTTTTTAAAATCTTTTATCATCATCTCATGATGACTTTGGTGGTCGTGATGATGACCGCCATCGTGACTGTGATTGTGGTCTTGACCTTTATGGTGACTATGGTTGAGCTCTTGTTTAGGCTGATCCTGGTCTGAATCTGAATGGCTATGATCTAAGTGATTCTTATGACCACCTGAAGCGTGATCGTCTCCCATCTTATGATGATGATCTAATTCAAATTTCTCCTTAGTATACTCTGAATCAGGAATCGGATGATTCTTTGGTTTATTTTCGCCATTCTTTTGTCGAGTGATATCGTGATTATTATGGTTTGTTTTTTTCATGAGAACCTCCTTGTTCGATTTACTCAAAACCAGATAGAAATTAGTACTGCTGAGTTTACTTTCTCTCTTGGCTGTCATGGTTAATTAAAGTCGCTACTAATGTTTTCCAGTGACTCCAAGGCTTTAAAACAATGAAGTATTGGATCAAGTTGTAGACTCAATTTATCCAACTAACGTAATCTATACAGCACATTTAACTTATACAGCAAATTTAATTTCTTATAGGAATTATAGCCTTTTATTATGTCCTGCCAATGAATTTCAGATACCTAATCTTTAAAGCTTCTTTGCCACTTCTATCCAGATAATTGTTTAAAAGCAAATACCACCAGCTTGGCATTCCATTTTTTCCTTAATTCGTCTTTTCCTGTCACACCCAAATAATAAAGCCTTGTTTCTCCAAAAGGAACATCCTAAGAGAAACAGGGCTTTAACGTTTTTCTATTAGGTTTTAAGAAGTTCCTTTGTCGCTTAAAGCTAACGTCCCTTCTTACGCATCACTCTTTGAACTACTAGCTCTCCTTCTCAATCTAGTTGCACGTTTCTGAATCGATCTGAATCGATCTGTATCGGTTTGAATCGGTCTGCTTCTTTCTGCTATTTTTCTAATCCCTTTCTGATTTTGGGCATTAAGAAAAGATAGACTACAACACTTAGGGCAAGCACAATACCTGAATACGTCAAGATTTGACCCCAGCTTCCACTTTGATCTAATATGGCATCATTGGCTTTATAAGCCCAATAGAAAGGGTTCCAATAAAAGAACTTCTGCCATTTATCAGCTAGCAGTTCAATGGCTAAAACCCCTGCAATCAAAGGTAAAAACAAGAGTTTAATGCTTCCCGCGGCACCAATGATATCTTTATTGGTTAACCCTTGGATAAACCCAACCAATATGCTTAGTATGCTGGTCATCAGAATGACTAAAATTAGTTGCAAAAGATTTACACGAGCAAAACCAGTAATCAAAGTTAAGGCCAAGGATCCAAATACAGCTAGCAACACCCCTATCACTGATTTTCCCAGCAAGAAAGTTAGTCTAGAGGTCGGTGTTAGGTTTATAGCACTTAGTGTGTTATCAACCTTTTCTTCCACAATATTTAAAGCAATCAGCATGCCGCCAAGAATTGAAATAAATAGGATAGCGACATTTACCAGTGTCTTTTTAAGCGGTGGCACTACCCTGCCAAATTCAATTAATTCACTGTTTGTGTCTTCTACATTTATCCCAAGTTCAAAGAAACTAGTTAATAGCTTAGCAAACTCCACCACCTCTTCAGGCTCATTGCCTTGAGCTAAAAGTATATAACTATTGTTTTCCGGAATAATCCCAACGATGGTGTCTCTCTCTTCCACCCGCGCTGTAATTGCCGCTTCATCCTGGAAGAGTTCCACCTTGGCAAACTGCTCTAGGTAGTCAACTTGAGATGGATCGTCTCCGTCTATTAGGGCCAAATTTACCGTTGTATCATTTATTCCTGGTGCAAACAAGTTGATTAAAACCGCAAATAATATCGGGATTACCAATATATATAGGGATATAAAATCCTTGGTATTTACCTTTAAGTCTCTTTTAAAGATTGTCCAAATTCGTCTCAACATAATAATTCCCCCCTACCCTAACAAAGTCTTTTTGTAGCGATGGTTTGAAAGGCCAAACAAAACAAATCCAGCTAATAAGAATCCACCAGATATTGTTGATACATATATCCAGTCTGAACTTCCTAGTAGCACCGATTTAAACCCTTCTAGCATGGGGTAACTGGGAATCATTTTAATCCAGGCTGGATTCCAGCTTGGAATAAAATGAGCTATATTAGGAACAATCATTAACATCATAAATAAATATATGGCGCCAAAAGCTTGCATGATATTGCTGTAGAAACTGGCAATTAATAGCCCCAGTGATGAGGCAAAGAAAGCCGTTGTAACGAGTAAAACCAAAAGCAATAAATAATTCGGCTGTGTTCTCATAATTGGGATTATAACGATCAGACTCGATACAATCGATGTAGCCATAATGACGCCAACCTTACTCAGCAAGTATTGCCAAACCGGTGATGGTGTAAGGGCATAGGCCTTGATAACACCTTCTTGACGATCCAGAAAGATATAGGCTGCAATCAAGAAGAGTCCCATTAGGGCACCGTTAAAGACTAGTACAGAAGGCAGCATGTTCTCTTTGTCCGATAGCATGTTAAAATCACTAGACAAGGTTCTTACTTCTTGCTGGTTCATGGTTTCCTCGATGGTTTCTGTGGACTCCACATGCAAAATCTTTAAGAGATCTTTATATTTATTTGATTCATAGCCCTGCAAATAATACTCATATTTAAAACTAGCATCACCCTCGAGTTTAATCACAGCTGCAACTTTTCGTTCTTTATCAGCCATATAAACTACATCTTCTCGACTATTTAGAATATAAATATCCTTATTTTCGATTGAAAATAACTGGGCATCTTTTTCGACTTGATCCATTTCTATTCGTACGTCTTTAACCACTACATTATCTGTGCTATCTTTGATGGCATCTAAATAAGCTTCACTAGCTTGAGCTGGCATATCCAAATATAAGTATTCAGATGTTTTGCTGCTAAAGTTATCTGGAACTGCAAAGATAAAGATTCCGAGGATTAATGCCGCCATAAGAAATTCAATGTAAAAATAAAATCCCCTTGATGCGATCTTTAACTCCTTTACAAAACTTGAAAAGAGTTTCATCTTAAACCAGCCCCCTTCCAGTGACCTTGATAAAGATTTCTTCGAGGGTGGCTTCCTTGGTGTGCATGGTTTGGATTGGATTATTTTCGATAATCTGCTGCAGCATTTTTTTATCCTCAGACTGAATGGTTGAAAATGTTTCTTTCATTAATTGGTCCTCTTTAATATATTCAACTTCCACCAGATGGTCTCCATATTGAAGCTTTAAGTTTTTAGGTGAATCAATTAATTTAATTTCTCCATCCACTATAAAAGCTACCCGGTCACACAGCTCGTCTGCAATAAACATATTGTGAGTCGTCAAAAAGATGGTGACACCTTCCTCATTTTTTCGACGAATAATGTCCTTAATATCTGCGGCAATGGATGGATCCAAACCAGTAGTTGGTTCATCTAAAAACCACAGCTCTGGATTATTAATCATGGAACGGGCAAAGGTTAGTCGATGTTTCATTCCTTTGGAAAATTCTCCAGCTTTCACATCTGCTTTTGAGCCTAAACCCGCCATGTTTAAAAGTTTCATTGATTCGACTGTAGGAACATCAAACAGTTTGCCATAAAACTCTAAATTTTCTTTGGCTGTTAGTTTACTGTAAACATTAGACTGTTCAAAGCTCATACCTATTTTATTAAACATATCTTTAGAAAGTTTTTTTACATCAAACCCTGCTACTGAAACTTCCCCTTCTTGCAGCTGCAATAATCCGGTTAAAATATTTTGCGTGGTCGACTTCCCAGCACCAGAAGGTCCTAAAAAGCCAAATATTTCACCTTTTTTCACTTCAAAGCTAACGTCCTTTACTTGATAGTTTCCATCCTTGTTGTAAGAATGAAACAAATTCTTAACACTAATCATACAAATACTCCTCTAACTTTAGTTTGCTGTATTTTCTTTCTTAAGAATTCTTCACTTTAATCTTAAGCCTTGCATATTTTTCTTTCTCTTAATGAGTCTTTGTTATTTGTAGAAGCATTTCTTTAACATATCAATATAGCTATAAATTTCTTTTTCGATCTGTTTATAATCAAATTCTATCGACTCCGTCTTCACCCTGCCCCGAAAGTCATCTCCATACTTCTCAATAGTCCAACGAACAATATCAACGGCTTTTTTTTGATCAATATTATCTTTAAATAGCGTAAAGTCAATGTTATGCGTATAAATCTTACTGTAAAGCTCTAATGGAAACCCTGGCTCAATCTGCATTATTTCATCTGCTGTTTTATCTTGAAACACAACGAAAGAAAAGTCAGTCAGATAAGGATACTCTTCCAGTAGTTTAAATTTAATCAAGGAGATTTCTTTCAATCTTAAAAATATATCTTGCTGATTCCAATCCATTTTATTAACGATTTCATCTGTTACAACTTTAATCGAGAAAAACTCTAAAAATTTATAAAGTCTCTCTTTTGTTCCAAAGTAATGGAATAAAAGCCCTTTTGAAATACCCGCTTCTTTTGCAATGACGTTGGTTGAAGCATTTTGAAAGGAGTTTTTACTGAATTCCTTCATAGCACTATTAATAATATTATTTCTTTTTTCTCTTTCAATACTAGTTAATAAGCTCTCTATCGATCTCACCCTACCTTTTTTTACGGTTGACCACTCCGGTCAACCTCATTATAAACCTCATTGACTAGTGTGGTCAATGAGGTTTTGATATTTTTATTCTGTGACGATTCCTTAAAAAACTTAAAAAACTTCAATAAGTTCAATGATTATTTATGTTCTAAATTACTTCTAAAATATAAAAGGATGACCTTAACTGTAGTCAAGGTCATCCTTTTACATTTTATTCGTTTGCTTTGTTATATGCCTCATGAAAGCAAGCTAAGTCACTTCTGGGTTTTCATAATAGATCCCCTCACAAACTTTAATTCATATCATCATCGATCTTCATGCTTTTGAACAGGAGTCGATGATATAAACCCTAGCATCTTTTTACAGGGTTATTCCTTTTCGAGTTTTCCTTAATTCTAAACTTGATCCAATTTACTACGTCACTCATCACTTCATCTTTACCATATTCATTAAATATTTCATGGAAAAAATTCCCATAAAGTTTTACTTGTTTATCCTGTGCAGGAATTTCTTTGAAAAACTCTAATGAATCTTTATATGAAACGAGAGTATCTTCAGCTCCATGAAGAATCAGCACAGAATCAATGAAGCGCTCAGTATTTTCTTTTAGCCAGGTTACACCCTGACCAATCTCCCGAATTAAACCCGCAGAGAATGTTTTACTGTTTAATGGGTCATTGGC
>JAAZGI010000299.1 GCA_012511315.1 Clostridium sp. | reverse complement strand
GAATATGACGCCCCACAGCCTATGGATGAGCCGAAAATGAAGACCTCAACGGGAATGGTTTCTGCTGCGTCTGCCTGGGAGCTTGGCTTTGAAGGACAAGGTCAATTGATAGCGATAATTGACTCAGGTGCCGATCCTGATCATCAAGATTTTGTTCTGACGGATGCATCCAAAGCAAAATATCCAACCGTTGCATCCATGAATCAAGCAATTTCTGATTTAGGACTTGTAGGAAAAGCCTTTAATGAAAAAGTGATATACGGATTTAACTACAAAGACGGTAATTCAGGGATTAAAGAAATTTCGAAAGCTTCCGGCATGCATGGTATGCATGTAGCCGGCACAACTGCCGCTAATGGTGATCCAAATCAAGGCGGAGTTCGTGGGATTGCACCAGAAGCCCAATTGTTAATAATGCGCGTATTTGGTGAAATGGGTGGAGGAACCAACTCAACATTTTATACCAAGGCGATTGATGACGCTGTGAAACTGGGTGCTGATTCTCTTAATATGAGCTTAGGTTCACCAGCTGGTGTTATTGGCAACATTGACAATGCTTTAAGTACAGCAATTGAAAAAGCCGGAGAAATCGGCGCAGTGGTCAATATCGCAGCAGGAAACGAAGGCTACTTTGGCGAAAGCTTTGACCTGCCTAAGGCTGACGCTCCAGATTACGGAATTGTAGCGACTCCTTCCATCGCTCCAATGGCTTTGTCCGTTGCATCCTTGAATAATGAATTTATTCAAATGATTTCCATTGAATTAGGCGACGGAACTAAAATCCCGTACAAAATGTCAGGTACTCTAATGCCTAAATATGGTGAAACCTATGAAATGGTTTATTTGGGATTAGGTAAAAAAGAAGATGTAGTAGGAAAAGACGTTGCCGGTAAGGTTGCCTTAATCGAGCGAGGCGAAATTAACTTTACTGATAAAATAGCCAATGCGCATGAAGCAGGGGCAGTAATGGCTATCATCTTTAATAGCGCTGCTGGTGGTGATGAATATGTTGCCATGGTAACGGATGGTGCACAAATTCCAGCGGCTTCCATTACACGGACTAATGGTCTTAAATTGAGAGATAACCCTCAGACAATGACCTTTAGTGATCAGTTAATTAGTGGCGAGTCAGCAATTGGTGGAGAGATGTCAGGCTTTTCCAACTGGGGACTTTCCAATGAACAAAACATGAAACCGGAAATAACGGCTCCAGGTGGGGATATCTACTCTACATTAAATGACAACACCTATGGTGGAATGTCGGGGACATCCATGGCGACCCCTCATGTGGCAGGTGGAGTTTCCATTATTAATGAAAGAGTAAAGAAAGACTTCCCTGCCATTCAAGGCATGGATCGTTATGGTTTCATCAAGAATTTAATGATGAGCACTGCAACCCCCCACATTGATTTAGACGTCAAGGTACCAACCTCACCACGTAAACAAGGTGCTGGGGTTATGAACTTAGCAGGGGCTGCTACATCCAAGGTCATTGTGGTGGATCCTCAAACGGGATTATCCAAACTGAATCTAAAAAACACAGAAGATCACTTCTCTTTAAACGTTAAACTAATTAATAAGGGGACAGAAGCTG
>JAAZGI010000298.1 GCA_012511315.1 Clostridium sp. | reverse complement strand
GATAGCTTGGTAAATAAGAGACACCGCTGTTAGTAAAGAAATACGCTATCAAGTATGCTCTATTCCCAAGAAGCTCCCACTTCAAGCGTTAAAACCGTTAGGTTTAGCTAAGTGGTGAGTAGTTCACGGGGAAATCCTAAACGGGAGTGATGGTGGTTAAAATTTGAATAAGAATAGTTATTGACATATGCCATCAATGGAGTATGATAAAAGTGTAGATGACATATGTCAATAACTAAAGGAAGTAAGTTTTGACAGTTGGGAATAAATCAAGGAGGAATCATAATGCCAGGTAGAGATAATACAGGCCCAATGGGTCAAGGAGCAGAAACTGGAAGAGGTTTGGGACCTTGTAATCAGGGTCGAATCAATCTAGGTGGGGGTCGTGGTTTTCGATCAGGTTTTGGCCGCTGCATTGGTGGTGGTGCGAAGCTTGGGATTGGTTTAGGAATCGGTTACGGTTGTAGGAGGTTATTAGCTCGACGCAATCGAGTTGCGACAGATCGTGAAGCTTTAGAAATGGAACAAGAGCTACTTAAGGGACAGTTAGATGATGTAACAGAAAGGTTAAATCGATTATCTCAATCCGATGAGTAATAAAAGAAGTCGTACCATATTTTCCTGGTACGACTTCAAAACAGAAAAAAGGATAAAAAAGGGGGGAAATATCGATTTTACATAAAAGATGGAAGAGAAATCAGTAGAAGGATTTTAATTAAAGGGAGGTGATTTTATGTCGAGACCAAGAAAGTGGCGAAAGGTATGTTGTTTACCTGAAAGTGATCTTTTTGGACCTTTAAATGGTAAGCAACAGGCTGTTGATGAAATTGTTATGACCGTAGAAGAATATGAAACCATCCGACTCATTGATCTTGAGGCCATGACTCAAGAGGAATGTGCTGAGCGAATGCAAGTTGCTAGGGGGACGGTTCAGTCCATCTATAAGGAAGCTAGGCAGAAAATTGCCCAAGCCATTGTAATCGGTCATCGCCTACGAATTGAAGGTGGAACCTATCAATTGTATAAGGGCAGGGACCCTCAAGGTCAATGCCATCGATGCCGAAGAAGGCAAGGACGACGATTTGAAAACCAAATAATCAATGAAGGGAGAACAAAGAATGAAGATAGCAATACCAACAGATTATAAAAAAATGGAGGGCAAGGTTAGTGATTCGTTTGGACGTGCCATTTATTATCTAATCTATGACACAGAGTCAGAGAAGGTTGAATTTATTGAAAACCGTGGTGCTCAAGCGCGTGGAGGGGCTGGAATCAAAGCGGCTCAAGAAGTAGTGGATGCGAAAGTCGATATTCTAATAACCCCTCGTTGTGGTCAAAATGCTGCAGAAGTTCTGCAGGGAGCAAACATTAAGCTGTATCAGAGTATTTCGGGCACTTTAGAAGATAATGTAAAAACGTTTAAAGCGGACCAGCTGACACTTTTAGAGGATATTCACCCAGGTTACCATGAGCATTAAAGGGAACCCAGCGATGAAAATTGCGGTTCTTAGTGGAAAGGGGGGAACTGGCAAAACACTGGTTTCTGTAAATCTTGCATCGGCAGCAAAAAATGCAGTGTATATGGACTGTGATGTGGAAGAGCCGAACGGTCATTTATTCTTTAAGCCTGAACCAGTGTCCACACTGCCAGTGACAGTAAAAATTCCACAGGTGGATGAGAATCTATGCAATGGTTGTCGCGTTTGTGTCGGTTTTTGCAGATTTCACGCATTGGCAATGGTAGGCGATAAATGGATGGTTTTTGATGATGTTTGTCATTCCTGTGGAGGGTGCACTCTTTTTTGCCCACAAAAAGCCTTATCGGAAATAGATAAACCCATTGGTAGAGTAGAAGTTGGAAGATCTGACGGAGTCGATGTTATTAGTGGGTTTTTAAACCCTGGACAGGCAACGGGTATTCCAATTATTGAAACCATGTTTGCCGCTGAAAGCCCCCAGACCAAACCAGTTATTGTTGATTGTCCGCCAGGATCAGCTTGCATTGTGATGGAAAGCATCAAAGATGCTGATTACTGCGTCTTAGTGGCTGAGCCGACCCTGTTCGGACTCCACAATTTAAAAATGGTCCATGAACTGGTTAAACTTTTCGATAAGCCCTATGGCGTAATTTTAAATAAATGTATGCCTGGCACGAATCCATCTAAAGAGTATTGTAAAGAAGAAGGGATTAAAATTTTAGTTGAACTCCCTTTTGATGACAGAATTGGAGAATTGAATTCCAATGGGAAAATTTTAGTTCATGAAGATTCAAAATATGAGGACTTGTTTAGCACCTTGTTAAAGAAAATTAATCAGGAGGTGGCCTATGAAACAGCTGTTAATCCTGAGCGGTAAAGGAGGGACGGGTAAAACAACCGTTGCTGCAGCTTTTATACGCTTAGCTGAGGCTAAGGCCTATGCAGACTGCGATGTGGATGCCCCCAACCTCCACCTGTTAATGACGGATATTCCTCAAACGGATTCTACGCCATATTATGGTCTACCTAAAGCAGAAATTGATCAAGATCAATGCATAGGCTGCGATCTTTGCCGGCAGCATTGCCGCTTTGATGCAATCAAAAGAGTAGATAATAAATATGAAGTGGCACCATTTGCTTGTGAAGGTTGTGCCGTTTGCGAAACAATCTGTCCGGCCGGCGCCATTGATATGATAAAGGCGACTGATGGGGAAATGATGATTTATAGTGATGCAAATCGTGTCTTTTCAACGGCCAAACTGAAGATGGGGAGTGGAACTTCAGGATTATTGGTGACTGAAGTCAAAAAAAGATTGATGGCAACAGCACCAGAAACGGACTTGACTATTATCGATGGTTCTCCAGGAATTGGCTGTCCCGTGATTGCTTCCATAAGTGGTGTGGATTTGGTGCTGATTGTTGCTGAACCATCCTTATCAGGTATTAGTGACATGGAACGAGTGATTGAAACGGCAGCTAAATTTGGAACTAAAGTTTGTATTTGCATCAATAAATATGATACCAATCAAGCAAATTCAAATAAGATTGAAAATTTATGCAAAGTGAAGGGAATTCCCTTCACCGGTCGGATTCCTTATGATCCAGCAGCAGTTAAGGCGATTAATGATGGCTTGACAGTGGTGGATGTAGAGTGTCCAGCTGGCACAGCCATGCGAGATGTTTATCAGGAAACGATTCAATGGCTAGATGGAGCAGCAGGTATTGCGTTTTTATAAGAATTTTTCTAGAGAAAGGGAAAGGAGTCGAATATGTCAGAAAAAGACATGGTGTATTATCCACAAGATGAAATGAACACATTTCTTCTTCCAGTGACTAGAGGGTGTTCTTATAATCGTTGCGCTTTTTGTTCCATGTATAAGGATGTTCCCTACCGTGAGGTCAGCTTATTGGAGATTGAAACAATCTTGATGAATGGCTATGAATATACAGAAAAAGTGTTTCTTACGGGAGCAGATCCACTGGCCATTGGGTTTGAGCCCATGCGAGAAATCTTGGCGATGATTCGAAAATACTTGCCTTATTGTGCCTGTGTGGCTTCTTATGCCTCCATTCTAAATCTTTCAAAGTATACTTTAGAAGAATTGACAGTGCTCCATGATGAGGGGCTTCGACTTCTTTATATTGGATTTGAGTCGGGCAGTGATAAAGTCTTGGAAGAAATGAATAAAGCTCATCGTAGAGCGGATGCTATTCGAGAGGCGAAAAAGCTAAATACTGCCCAGCTCCCCTTTAACAGCATTATTATGTACGGTATTGCTGGAGCAGGAAAGAGCATAGAAAATGCAACCCTCACAGCAGAAATGATTAACCAGTTTCACACCAATAAAGTGATTACGATGAATTTAAAGGTTTTTGGTGGAACTGATTTGGAAAACAAGGTCAACAATAAAGAGTTTATGTTAGCGCCCCAAGCGGAACTTTTGGTTGAAATCCGAACCTTACTAGAAAAACTTAATCCAAAGAAAAATACAGAGTTCGATACAACCCACCCGACCAATATGATCCAATTAAAGGGAATATTGCCGAAAGATCGAGAAAAGCTTCTGGCAATTGTTTCAAGTAAATTAAAGTGATGACAAGCTAGCTTATGGGTAAGGCATGAATTTGTTTTAAGGAAGTCCATTGTCGGTGAAAATTCAACAAAATAAATAATAGGGTGGCCTTAACAATGAATTTCAAGAGTTGATTAGGGTGTTATTTTAGACGGGCAAATAAAGATTTAGCTTGTAAAGGAGTCAGATATATGAGTGAAGCGTTCAGCCAAGAACAAGGTGGTGGCATTGAAAAAGAGAGGGAAACCAAAGAGAGAATGAAAATCTCTTTTGAGTCGCCACATGCCATGAGTCGAATTAAAAAAGTGATTGGTGTGGTTAGCGGCAAGGGTGGAGTTGGCAAATCTTTGGTTACGTCATTATTAGCTGTGGAAATGAATCGGCTAGGATATAAGACAGCCGTTCTTGATGCCGACGTCACAGGGCCATCTATTCCCAGAGCTTTTGGAATTAAATCAAAAGCTCAATCCAATCAAGACGGTTTATTGCCAATAAAGAGTGCAACAGAAATAGATATTATGTCGGTTAATTTATTATTGGAAAAGGATACTGACCCAGTGATTTGGAGAGGACCACTCTTAGCTAATATGGTGAAGCAGTTCTGGACAGATGTTATTTGGCGCGATATTGATTTTATGTTTATCGACATGCCACCAGGAACGGGGGATGTTCCCTTGACTGTTTTCCAATCCATTCCAGTCGACGGTATCATTGTGGTGACCTCACCCCAGGAATTAGTTTCCATGATTGTTGGTAAGGCAGTGCGAATGGCAGAGATGATGGAGATTCCAATTATCGGCTTAGTAGAAAATATGTCTTATTTTAAATGTCCAGACAACGAGAAAAATTATGCAGTTTTTGGGGAAAGTCATATTGAGGAAATAGGGGAGCAGTATCAGCTAAAGGTCTTAGCCAAGATCCCCATAGATCCCAAGCTATCAGCCGCCTGTGACCGAGGAATGATTGAGTTGTTTAAGGGTGATTGGTTGGATGGCTTAGCTAAGCAATTAAAAGACAAGCTACCTTTTAATGAGGGAGAGACTGAAAACTAAACAAGAAGAGCAT
>JAAZGI010000046.1 GCA_012511315.1 Clostridium sp. | reverse complement strand
GTTTGAGGCGGTCCCCATCCACCCAGTATTCCGTTTAATTAAAACTGACATATTTTTTATCTCCTTTATTTATAATCTTTCCTAAAAACACCATGATCCATTCGCATTTTTAAAGGGAAAATTTGATAGACCACTTTATCTTTACTTTCTATATATTTTCAACACACAGGACGTCAGGTTTACTGATAGATATTCTACTAAACTTCTGTTTTAGGAATATTTTCAGTTCATGACTTCCTAAACAAAAGTTTCTTTAAATAGGAGCCGATTTAGAGTTCATTTTCCAATAAACCGACTTATATTTTCATTTCTGATCGTCGAAAATCATAGAGGACCCTGGCAGGTTCCCATTTTTATGAAGTGAATTAATCCGTGCATTCAAAGTTGCTTTTGCTAACCCGTGTTTGATAGATGGTAAAGAGACTTTCGCCTAATAAAAATAGCATCAAGGTGAAAAGAAGGATGAGGGGTATATAAATGGAGTTCGGCAAGGAGCCCAGTAAGGGTTTATGTTTCAAATAAAAATAGTTGCCATCCACCAAAGGATTTAAAAGCATGACAAAAGCAAGATAAATTAAAAACCAGCTGAAAGCTTTCCATTTATCCTCTCTCTGAATCCTCTCTTCAAACACGTAGATGCCATAAAAAGGAAGCAGGAGGGTAACGACATGATTAATAAAAAAACTGATCCCAATTGGGTGGCTTATCCCATAAACTCGGGCTGGATAAAGAAAACTAGTCCAAGCATACATGCTGAAAAAAGCAAGAACAGGGAAAATTTTCTTATTTCTAGTAAGGAGATAGAAGATTCCCATTAATGAAGTAATCCGGCTGATGTGGAAGGGCAGGGATTCACCAAGATCAAACTGCAAGATGTAAAAATAAGATGTGTAGAGCAAGATTTGTTGACCTAGACTGATAATCAGAATGATCCGAGTGAAGCGATTCTTATTTTCTTTAATCTGATCACGAAACTTAATAAACAAGAGTGCAATTAAGATAAGCCCAGCAATGAATACCAGATGATCGGGGCTGAAAATTTTTATGAACTCACCATAGGCAACCATAACTCTCCTCCTAATCGAATGTTTATAAACTAATTATACATGACTGAGGTATGGTTCTGGCACTCAGCATGAATTGAAGGTGCAGTGTTTTTGCCCTGATGAAAAAGAGTGGGAATTTTTCTGAATACAAAAAACTTAATGGGAATGATTATAAAAAAGAAAGGAAATTAAATAAAATGTGGTTGAAGGGTTAGTAGATAAATGGAAAGAGAGGAGGACCGCAGCTGATCATAACAGATCAATAGCTATGGCTCTACTCTCTTTTTTGCAATTAAACAGAATTCTTTTCAAAAGATTTAAGATCTTTCAGTGCTTTTCGATCCGATTGGAAATTTTTACTCAACAGTAACTGATTTTGCTAGATTTCTCGGCTTGTCCACATCAAATCCTTTTAGCAAAGAGACGTGATAGGCAAGAAGTTGAAGAGGAATGACAGCAAGGATTGGCGAGATGAGATCGTGGGTTTGCGGAAGTAGAAAAACAGTTTCAGCCGCTTCCTCGCTGATATCTTTATAGTTCTCCATGGTGAGGATCATAGTTCGGGCACCTCGAGTCTTAACCTCGTGGAGGTTGGACACCATTTTTTCAACGAGATGTTTCTGAGTGAGGGGACAGATGACGATGGTTCCTGGTTCAATTAAGGCGATGGGACCGTGTTTGAGCTCACCCCCAGGGTAGGCTTCGGAATGAATATAGGTTAGTTCCTTGAGTTTCAGTGACCCTTCCAGGGCGGTGACACTGTCGAGGCCTCGACCTAGAAAATAAACATCATGAGCCTGATAGATTGTTTGGGCATAGTCTTTGACTGCATCGGAAAGGGTTAAGACCTCTTCTGCCTTCTCAGGCAGGGCAAGCATGGCAGCTTTGATTTCATCCAGGTCGATGCCCACAGATACTTCCAGAAGTTCAGAAAACTTCATGGCGAGTGTGTAGATAGCTACCAGCTGAGTCAAGTACGCTTTAGTTGAGGCGACTCCAATTTCCGGTCCAGCCCAAGTGTAAATGACATCATGGGCATCTCTTGCTACGGAGGATCCGACCACATTGGTGATGGCAATGACTCGAGCACCCTGAGGTTTTGCATCGCGAAGGACAGCCAGAGTATCAGCGGTTTCACCAGACTGGCTAATAACGATGACCAAACTATTTTCGTTGATAATGGGATCACGATACCGAAATTCAGAGGCGACATCTACTTCTACTGGAATACGGGTCAAGCTTTCAAAGGCTTTTTTTCCAGCTAGTCCAGCATGATAGGCTGTGCCGCAGGCCACGATGTAGATTCTCGTAAATTGTTCGAGCTCTTCTTTGCTATAGCAAATTTCATCAAGCTGGACCGGTTCACCAATCTGAATTCTACCTGTCATGGTATCGCGCAGAGCTTTGGGTTGCTCATGGATTTCTTTCAGGGTGAAGTGATCATAACCGCCCTTTTCAGCCAGTTCGGCAGACCAAGTGATTTCATCGACCCTTTTGGTAATGGGCTTAAGATTATAATCATAAAACTCAGGTGTTCCAGTGGATAAAACTGCGATTTCCAAGTTATCCAGATAAACGATCTGGTTGGTGTACTGCAAAATGGCGGGTACATCACTGGCTATGAAGGATTCACCATCAGCAATTCCTACGATGAGTGGAGAATCTTTGCGAACGGCAATCAGCTGATCGGGCTCATCCAGTGAAAGAATGCCCAGGGCATAGCTGCCCTTTAATTCTTGGACTGTTTTGACAACGGCTGTTAAAAAATCAGATTCTGTCTGAAGGTGAGCGGAGATTAGGTTAGGGATGATCTCGGTGTCGGTTTCGCTTTTAAATTCAAAGCCCATCTCTCGCAATTTGGATTTGAGTTCTTTATGGTTTTCGATGATTCCGTTATGAACGACAGAGATTCTTCCGTCCATGGAGACATGGGGGTGGGAGTTGGTATTGCTGGGTTCGCCGTGAGTGGCCCAACGGGTATGACCGATTCCTGTATGCCCCCGAAGTGGGGTCTCCT
>JAAZGI010000297.1 GCA_012511315.1 Clostridium sp. | reverse complement strand
GTAGTTTTTTTACGAATCTTTCAAACTAAGCCTAGTCGAAATTTCAATCAAACATCCAAAAAGACAAGACCTCAAGGGACATTCAGTTCATCAAAAATTGATTTTCTAGTTGGAGGTTCAGGTTCCGTGGCTGTAATATTTTTATAATTTCTTATAAATTTTACAGCGCTTTTCAGAATTCCAGTAGCATTTCTAAGTTAGGGATTTTAAACTACATAATCCCCCTTAAAGATATTGGTGAATCATGAGCCGTTGTTTGCCTTTTCTGGACTCTCCCATTAAAGAACCCACTTTAAATTTGCCGTAGCCACGAATGGTGATAATATCTTGTGGTTTAATGGTTTCGGCTCTATTTTTACATTCGCGGTAGTTTAATAATACTTTACCCCCTTTAATTAAGTCTTCTCCTCGACTTCTTGACTTGCTGATGATTTCCGAAACCACTGCATCCAGTCTTAAAGAGGCAACCATAGCATTGATGTCTTTATATTGGCGGGGTATTTCTTTTAACTCTGCAATGTCAACTTCTTTGCAGCTGACTCCATTGTTGCCCACTTTATCTAAGTTTTCCAGAACATAATCCACGATTTCTGGAACCATGGGAATATAACAAAGGTCTTCCCATAAAAAAAGGTCTGAGAACTTTTCTCGGCGAATGCCTAAGGCCATTAGAGCCCCTAAATAATCCTTATGGGCTAAAGGTCGAGCCGGGTAATTATTTCTTACTTGAATCAGACGAATATTTTCTTCTGCCAGCTTTAAAGGCGAAGCAAAGAGTCTGCGATCTGCATCCATCAAATCATAAAAGCCGGCCTCTGCAGGAATGAACCCCGGTAGGGCTTCAATCCTAGACCAGATGGCCGGCGTATAAAACTCAGCTGAAGTTAAGGGCCGCCCCGAGTAGGCTGCATCAATCAGGCTATACAGCCGTGCAATCACCACTGGATCTTCTCCTTGAAACTGAGCCATAAAATTCTTTTTATCCATCTACTTTAAACCAAACAAATTTTTCATCACGGATTCAGACCGAACATTATTTTTCATGGCCACCCCTGCTGGAGTCACCACATAAACGCATTCCATAACTTCTTGAATATCTCCATCTAGGGCAAAGGTTGAGCCTGAAATAAAGTCCAATAGGCGCTGAGCAGTTTTAAGCTCCATTAAACTGGTGTTAATCACAATAATCTGGCCTGACCGGATGTTATTTACAATATCCATGGCATCTTCAAATCGTTCTGGCTTAACAATGTTTAATGCAGTAGCCTCTTCATGGGGGTGACTTTCTCTCACCGGCAATGCCCGCAGGGTTTCTTTTTCCTTGCGCCGAAAGAAAGGTGGATTAATCACATTGTCTTCCGGAGTTTCCACTTCTTTGTCTATGTCTTCGCGAAAGGTCTCATAATCATCATCAAAACTAAAGGTTTTTCTTAAGCTTTCCAATACACTCATTGTTCTCCTCCTCAATTATCCCATTTTATTTTTAGCTTTTGTTTGTTACATCAGTCCAATAATTTCTAACATCAAGGACTTTTATTTGTTTTCTCCATAATCACGTGCTCCAAAGATTGCACTACCAACGCGAACCATGGTGCTGCCACAATCCATCGCCGCCTTATAGTCTCCGCTCATGCCCATGGAGAGAATTTCCATTTCATACTGTGGACCGGTCTTTTCTTTTTGCTTTTTAAAAATATCAGCCATTTCCGAAAAGTATTTTTTCTGTTCCTCTAGATCAGAGGTTTCAGGAATCATTGCCATGAGTCCTTTGACGTGAAGATTTGGGAGCTTTTGTACCGCTTCAATTAGTTTTGGCAAATCCTTAGGCGGTGTTCCTCCCTTGCTTTCTTCGCCACCAATATTAACTTCTAAAAGCACTTTTTGAACAAAGCCTTTTTTCTTGGCATTTTTATTAATTTCCTTGGCCAAAGAGGCTCGGTCTAAGGAATGAATCAAGTAGATCCGTTCATCTAAATATTTCACCTTGTTGCGCTGAAGGTTACCGATAAAGTGCCAGCGAATATCTTGGGGCAAATGATCAATTTTCCCTACTAATTCTTGAACTCGGTTTTCACCAAAATCCCTGTGTCCCGCCTCATATGCTTCTACTATCGCCTCTTCTGGCTTAGTTTTTGAAACGGCCACAAGGGTTACCCCTGGCTTTAAGGTGTCCAGCACCTGTTGTAAATTATCTTTAATTTCCATCTCAATCTCCTTTGGGTCGATAAGCCGGTTCCACATCGAATCTTAAGTCGATAGTTCCAGGCTCAAACTCTTGGATCATTGTATTAATCGTGTTAATGGCTGCATTTAATTTTTTGCGTAAAATCAGTGTCCCATCTTCTTGTTTTTCAATCAGCCTTGCAGCTTCACCAAGCTCTACGGTCCAACCTTGGTATTGCAGTAAAACAGCTGATAAATCCATTACATCCAACTCTTGGAATTGGATCTTAGATGAATTCTGGTCCATCAACTCCGCATAGGCCAAGAGTAGATCTCGCTTAACCCCTTCCCCATAGATGGTATTGCCTGGAGATAAGGGTCTGGTATCATCTATAAGTTTTGTGACCTCTTTAGGTACAAAATTCTGATTCCGCAAAACCCGACCACTCCGATTGAGCAAATAGATGGAGCCTTGATCCGACAAGTAATAATCCAAAGAATATTCTTCCACCCTAATGGTGAGTTTGCCTAAAAGACCAGAGGAAACACTGACCTCTTCAACCATGGGGTCTTTTAATAACAGGTCTTTTAATTTGTTTTTACGGGCCAACAGCACATGTCGACCGATTTCTTCATTTGCAGCACTTGTAATTTCTGCTTGGTCAGCGTGTTTAAAGCCAACTAAGTTGATCTCTTGAATGCGGAAAAAAGGCAGGGTGAAAAACAAAACCAATAACAATAGGGTGGAAAGTCCCACCACAAGCATTTTCCGGCGTCTTTTAATCAGTCGCCGACGTTGGCTTTTCTGCCGACTAAGTAACTCTTCCACTCGACCATCTGAGTGCTTTTGATTGTTTTTAAATCGCTGGTTTGATGGCTGCTTCATACAATCACCTTTTCTGCTTTGAAATGTTTAAAAGAATACCCATGGCTGCCAAGTTAACAATCATCGATGTACCACCGGCTGAAATAAAGGGTAGAGGCACTCCAGTCACCGGGAAAGCTCCCATGACTACCGCCATATTAAGGGCAGCTTGAATGCCAATGATAGTGGTAATACCGACTGCTAACAGACGACCGTATCCATCCTTGGCTTGCCGTCCAATGCGCAGTCCCGTGAACACTAAAAAGGCAAAGGCAGCAATGGTGGCTAAGCCTCCAATTAAGCCGAGTTCTTCGGCAATAATGGCAAATATAAAATCATTTTCTGCATAGGGCAACCAAAAAGCTTTAAATCTTGAGTTTCCTAAGCCACGACCCACTATCCCACCCGTGGACAGGGCATATAAGGATTGAACCAATTGCAATGTTTTCCCATTTGGGTCTGAAAAAGGATTTAAAAAACCCATGATGCGATCGGTACGATAGCCAGTAGATATAATCATGAAGACTCCTGTTAATCCCCCCACGGCTACGGGAATCAAACTCCAAATTAAGGGAGCATTGGAAACGACGATCACTACAAAAGCTGAAAAAGCTAATATTGCACTAGTTGATAAGTTGCTTTGAACTCTAGCTATAACAAACACAAAAACAGCAACGAAAAACCAGACCGTGGCATAACGAAAGAGAACTGTTCTTTTCGGTGTAGTTTCCGGGAAAGTCATTAGGCGCGCTGCCAAAATAGCTATAAAATACTTAGCTATTTCTGATGGTTGCAAAGTTGTAAAGCCTAAATCTATCCAGCGGTAGGCACCATTGACTGGCGTTCCAATTAGCCGGGGCAAAATGTTTAAAATAAGGACCATAGGCACCAAAGCTAACAGCAGCTTCCAGTCTAAACGATGATAATCTAAGGAAGCCATGAAAAACATAGCTAAAAAGCCTAGGCCTGCTAAGAGCATTTGCTTGCCCATAAAACCCATCACGCTTTCCTGTCCTCGACGGATAATCGTATAAGAGG
>JAAZGI010000296.1 GCA_012511315.1 Clostridium sp. | reverse complement strand
GCCACTGGTTTGAAAGATTATTTTGTAATTGGCAAGGATTCTTGGCTAAAGCAAGGTAATTTAATGGTTCCTTTTCCTTGGTTACGGGATGTGGATGCACTCACTGGTGCCACCATGGGTGGAACCAGTGGACCAATTGTTGAAAAGCTACCGATTTGGTATGAGGCTCTGATGAGAACAATTATGCCAAATCCTTCCTTGGCAATGTTTTTTCAAACCATTATGGTTTGGGTTGAGTTTGCAGTGGGAGTGGGATTAATACTTGGCCTTTTAACTTGGATATCAAGTGCTCTTTCCTTTGCTTTAATTCTCAACTTTATTATTTCCGGCGTGGCTGGTTGGCAACTCATTTGGATTTTACCAGCCTCCTTGGCTTTAATGGCTGGAGCTGGACACTTTATCGGCTTAGACGCCTGGCTGGTTCCCAAAATTCGAGATAAATTGAAAATTTCAAAGCTGTGAGCAACTAAAATAAACCAAGAATCCGTTAAAACAAGAATTTCATCTAAATTTTAGGTTTATATGATAGCTTTGAAGAAGCAATGCACCGAGCAGAGAAAACGCTTTTAGTCTATACAGGATTATGCGATAAGAAAACAGGTCTCCTATCATTGAATGATCCTTGTAATAAAGGAAGACACCAAGTGTTTTAAACTTGGATCCTCTAGCCTTGAATAAGGGTTAGTTGCAGGAGTTTTGTGAAGATAAATAAAGCGGTGTGCAAAAGAAGACGGAACTGTTATAATTAACAATTAGAAAACCAGAAAGGGATGAAACCAGTTGAAATACTTTAAAATAAAAATTCTGGATATCGTTTTAATTGTACTTTTGGTTATGGCCTCATTTATACCCAATGGGTTATTTGCATATCAGGCGATGAGCAATCCAATCGACGAATCCGCCACTTACGTGGTAGTAAAAGTTGAAAATCAAGAAGTGGAACGAATCAAATTAGATGAACAGACCAAAGCTCACGATCATGTGATTGAGGTGGAAAAGGGTAAAACCAATACCATTCATATTTCAGAGCAAGGTGTGGTAACAATGGTTGAGGCCGATTGTCCGGACCAAATCTGTGTGATTTCTTTTCCGCCCATTTCTAAGAATGGCGAACAAATCATTTGCTTACCTCACAAGCTTGTTGTTGAAATTCAGGGTGGGGAAAATTCAGAAGGAGACCTTAACGCATATTAATGAATAATAATAAAAATGTTTATAAGTTAGTGTATATTGCGCTGTTAGTGGCTCAAGCCATGGTGGTCTTCAAGTTGGAGGAGTTCATCCCTATTCCATTTCCAGCGATTCCTGGGGCAAAGTTAGGCTTGGCAAATATTTTTACCTTGCTGGCTTTGTACACCTTGGGTCCTGTGGAGACGTTTTTTGTCGTTATTTTACGATCAATCCTCTCCATGTTGATCTCTAATAATCCTGGCGCCTTTATTTATTCTTTTTCAGGAGCGATGCTCTCATTTTTCACGATGTTGATGTTAAAGACTGTATTTAAAGACAAGTTGAGCCGAATTGGGATATCGGTAGGGGGAGCCTTTAGTCACAATCTGGGGCAATTAGTCGCAGCAGCATTAATGATTCAAGAACCACGAATATTGATGTACCTACCGGCCTTAACAATTATTGCAATCCCCACAGGATTCTTTGTGGGAATGACAGCTAACTTTATGTTGGAACATATTAGTCGGCTGGGTGTTATGAGGGAGCTGAAAAAATAATGGAATTTTGGCAAGAACAAAAACAAATGTCTGCTAAAATATGGCAAGTACAGAAAACCATGGAACAAGTTGCGCCCAATCAGGGACGTTTTGCGAAAATTATAAATGACTTGCTGGCCAATCAGGGAAAGATGCTTCGGCCAGCTTTGTTAATGTTAATGGCAGGCTTCGATCAGGAAGAAAAAGAATCGATCCATTTGGCAGCGGCCTTAGAGTTTCTCCATATGGCATCTTTAGTTCACGATGATATTATTGATCGTTCGCCGGAGCGCCGAGGAATTCCCTCAGTAGTTAAGGAGCATGGGACAGCTATGGCGATTTATACAGGGGATTATTTAATATATTTGGCCGCAGCCTCCCTTGCCTCATTAGATCGAACGATGTTTCAAGACCAATCCCTGGACTTTATGGCGGCTCTCCTTGAAGCAGAGGCAGCTCAATTAGAAGATCGTTTTGCTTTAAGTTTAAACCCAGAAGAATATCTCCAGCGCATTGAGTCAAAAACGGGACTATTGTTTTCCATAGCGGCCACTATTGGCTACGGATTGCGTCAACAAACAGAGGAAAGGATGAGCGAGGTAAAACAAGCTGGCCTTCAGTTTGGTCTTGCCTTTCAACTTCGAGATGATTTGTTAGATTTTGATGATCCAGCTTTTGGCGACTTAAAAGAAGGCAACTTGACTCTGCCGATACTTTTCGCTTTAAAAGAAGATGTGAGCTTACAAAAGTTACTGGATCTTGCAGCTCAAAGACATAAGAATGATCTTGCGAGAAAAAATATGGTTGATAATAGCGAAGTCCAAGCCAAGGAAGACTGGAAAACAAAGAACAACTTGGAAAATAAAACTTCACGGGAGCACGGGCTGGTCAAAAACCAGGTAGATCAAGCAGAAGAGCTATACTTCATGATTACTGAAAAGGTGAGAAAAACCACTGCCCTTGAGCAAACTCAAAAGATTATGCTAAAACATCTCGAAGAGGCCACGGCATCTTTTAAAACAACCATGCAAACAAAGGAGTTCTCAGTTTACGGCTGGATGATTGACAAGTTATTTGGAGTTAAACTATGAATATAAAAGCCTATGCAAAAATAAATTTAAGTTTAGATGTAACTGGGAAGCGAGAGGATGGCTACCATTTGCTTAAAATGGTGATGCAAAGCATTGATCTTTATGATGAAATAAAGGTAGAACTCATTCCCAAAGGTATCGACTTAAGTTGTAACTTACCCTTTGTTCCCGTAAATGGAAAGAACATAGCTCATAAGGCGGCTTCGGCTTTTATGAAACGCATTGGAATGAGCCATGGAGTTCGGATTCACATTGAAAAAAGAATTCCTGTGGCTGGCGGTTTAGCAGGAGGTTCCTCAAACGCTGGGGCTGTGTTAAGAGCTCTCAATGAATTAACCGGCCAACCGCTAACCTTTCAGGAATTATTGGATCTTGGGCTTAGCCTGGGTGCTGATGTGCCTTTCACTATGACTGGCGGAACAGCACTCTGTGAAGGAATTGGTGAAATTATTACGCCTTTGACGGATTTTTCTGGCCACTGGCTGGTCCTAGTGAAACCACCCTTTGGGGTATCGACTCGGCAAATCTTTTCAGCCTTTAAAATCAATCGAGTTCATCGTCACCCCCGGACCGGACGCTTAATACAAGGGATCGATTCAGGTGACCTTAAAATGGTGGCTCAAAATCTAGGTAATGTGTTAGAAAATGTAACCTTCCAGCGCAGGCCGGTTCTTCGCAAAATCAAGCAAGATTTACTTTTAGAAGGAGCCTTGGGTAGCCTAATGTCGGGTTCAGGACCCACGGTGTTTGGTGTTTTCGAGAGCGAGGCAACAGCTCGAAGTGCATATGCTGCCTTTAAAAAGAAGTATGCAGAAACCTTTCTTGTTCAAACCATTAGTAAGGATGGCCTATTTTCTTCATTTTAAAATCTTAAAAACAATGGAAAACAAT
>JAAZGI010000295.1 GCA_012511315.1 Clostridium sp. | reverse complement strand
TTTCCGGCTTCCATCATCTTGCGGATCTCGTTATTATTCTTGAGGATGATCATTTGACCCAACCTCACTCAGTACTTTCACAATGTCGTTAAAAATCTGATTGATTGCCCTGGTGCCGTCAACTGATTTTAAAATATTGCGCTTTTCATAGAATTCGATGAGAGGTTTTGTTTGTTCGTCATAAACGTCCAAACGATCCGCCACCGTTTCTACTTTATCGTCTATTCGTTGGATTACATCATTACCGCAGTTATCACAAATGCCTTTCTTCTCTGGTGGATTGTGCTTCATATGATAGGAAGCTCCACAAGAAGGGCACACTCTGCGACCGGTCATTCGCTCCATAATTACTTCGCGGGGAACCTCGATTAGTAGTGCGCATTGCAATTGGGAACCTTTGCTTTTCATCATGTCCTCCAAAAACTCTGCTTGAACTACCGTTCTTGGATATCCATCTAATAAATAACCATTTTTACAGTCATCCATTCCTAACCGGTCTGCGATAAGATCTAGTGTTAGCTGATCCGGAACCAATTGCCCGGCATCCATATAACGCTTGGCTGTTTTGCCAAGTTTTGTGCCTTCAGAAATATTCTTTCTAAAAATATCACCGGTGGAAATATGTGGGATGTTAAAAAACTTACTTATACTCTGTGCTTGCGTCCCTTTTCCAGCTCCCGGTGCGCCTAACAGAACAATTTTCATTCCTACGCTCCTATTTCAAGAAGCCTTTGTAATGCCGCGTCATCAGCTGAGATTCCAGCTGTCTGATGGTATCTAAGGCTACTCCGACTATAATGAAGAGAACGGTTCCACCAAAATTCATCTGCTGATATGCAGAATCTAATTTTCCGGTGAGTAATGGGAATACAGCAATCACTGCCGCGAAAATACCGGCATAAAATGCCACGCGGAAAAAGACGCCGCCAAGATACTCTTCTGTTTTTTTGCCAGGTTTAATGCCGTTAACATATCCACCGGACTTTTGCATGTTCTCTGCCATTTCATCTGGTTTCATTGTAATATCCGTGTAGAATACAACAAAGAATACAACTAAAACAAAGTACATCACAATATAAGCCCAAGTTTCTCGATTAAAGGGGTTCCACCATACTGGAGAAGTTGCCATATTTGTCAGGATGGTGTTGTTTGGGAACAGCTGACTCAGCGTTGCCGGAAACTCCATCATGGACATAGCAAAGATAATTCCTAAAACGGCTGAAGATGCGACGCCGATTGGTAGATATTGAGTCTGACCTTTCATTGCGCGACCATTTACCATCCGTCCAGCGTACTGAACAGGAATTCTACGTTCTCCTAGGGAGAAGTAAACTACACCTACAAATAAAGCAGCCATTAACAATGTTACCAAAATGGCAGTCATTGGATTGATGGAGGCTGATAAGCCTAACTGCTGTAATGTCTGAGGTAGTCTTGAGATAATATTGATGAAAATCAAAACAGAAATTCCGTTTCCGATTCCATACTGTGTAATCTGATCTCCTAACCACATGAGGAAGAATGTTCCTGCAACTAAGGTTAAAACAATCAAGGATACGGCTGTGAAGCTGCGATCAGATATAGCACCTGTGCTAGCAACCAATAAATAGGTTCCATAAGCCATCAGTGCAGAAATAACTAGTGCAGCGTAACGCGTCCAGTTTTGTATCTTTTTCCGTCCTTCTTCGCCTTCCTTTTGGAGGTTCTCCAAAGGAGGTAGTGCAACGGTTAAAAGCTGCATAATAATGGAAGCATTGATGTAGGGAATGACACCCAGTGCAAAGAGACTGAATCGACCCAGCGCTCCTCCCGAAATCAAGTTGTACAAACCAAGAAGGTCGCCTTCATTGGTAAGGCCAGCAAGATCTTTGGGGTTAACATATGGCACTGTGATGTGATTTCCAAGTCGGAAAACAAATACCACAAGCAACATGAATAGCATCCGCTTCTGCAATTCCTTTGTTTTCCAGGCATTGGTGAAAATCTCAAACATTACAGGACCTCCGCTTTTCCTCCAGCAGCTTCTATTTTTTCTGAAGCAGACTTAGAGAACTTACTTACCTTTACAGTTAGTGCTTTTTCGATTGCACCATTTCCTAAAACCTTGACTCCGTCAAGCCTTTTGGAAATGACTTGTTTCTCTAATAGCAAATCTTCGGTTACTTCAGTTCCTTCTTCAAATATATTCAAACGATTCAAATTAATAACATTGTAATGTTTGGTGAAGGGGTTCTTGAATCCTCGCTTGGGTATACGCCGAATTAAAGGCATCTGTCCACCTTCAAAGCCCGGTCTCGTACCGCCACCTGATCTGGAATTCTGACCATTATCTCCTCTTCCGGCTGTTGTACCCCAGCCTGAACCAGGACCTCTACCAACTCTTTTACGGCCCTTTCTGGACCCTACCGGAGACTTTAACTCATGTAATTTCATCGTCTTACACCTCCTTACCTAAAATTATTCTTCTACCTTCAAGAGATATGAAATCTCTTTGATCATTCCGTCGATTGCTTCATTGCTTTCTTTCTCAACGGTTTTGCCAATCTTTGTCAAACCTAAGGCCTTGGCGGTGGCAATGTGAGATTTCTTTCTTCCAATCAAACTCTTTGTCAGTGTAATCTTCATTGTTCTCCTCCTATCCCCGGATTTCTTCTGGCGTTTTGCCACGAAGCTTGGCGATCTTTTCAACTGAACGAAGCTCAGACAGACCATTTAGGGTTGCGCGAACCATGTTTCTTGGGTTATTAGAACCCAATGACTTGGCACGAACGTCTTTCAATCCAGCTAGTTCAAGTACTGCTCTAGCAGGTCCACCGGCGATAACTCCGGTACCTTCTTTAGCAGGCATAATCAGAACGTGTCCCGTTCCGAACCATCCATCGATGGCGTGAGGAATGGTTGTTCCTTCCAACGAAACCTCGATGAGGTTCTTCTTGGCATCTTCGATTCCTTTTCTGATGGCTTCTGGAATTTCAATGGATTTCCCAGTTCCGACACCAACATGTCCGTTTTCATCTCCAACTACTACAAGAGCACTGAATCTGAAGTTACGTCCACCTTTAACAACCTTAGTTACTCTGCCGATTTTCACGACTTTTTCTTTAAGGTCCAACGTGTTTGGATCTATTTTCAATTGATGTTACCTCCTTTTAGAATTCGAGTCCTGCTTCTCTTGCAGCGTCTGCAAGGGCTTGTACTCGTCCATGGTAGATATAGCCGCCGCGGTCAAAAACAACCTTGTCGATTCCGGCATCTTTTGCCTTCTTCGCTACAGCTTCGCCGACTTTTTTGGCTGCTTCGATGTCCCCGCCGGTTCCCTCAAATCCTTTGTCAAGGCTTGAAGCGGCAACCAAGGTAACACCCTTTATGTCATCGATAACCTGAGCATAAATATTTTTTTCGCTCCGATAAACGGAAAGTCTTGGCCTTTCAGTAGTGCCTGCGACTTTTCTTCTCACTCTTACGTGACGTCTTACTCTGGAAGCAGATCTGTTTTCCTTCTTAAACATCGCGATTCACTCCTTTACTTACCAGTCTTTCCGACTTTACGACGGATGTGTTCGCCTTCGAACTTAATACCTTTTCCTAGGTATGGTTCAGGCTTTCTCCACTTTCTAATGTCCGCTGCCATGGCACCGACTGTTTCTTTATCGATTCCCTTAACAATAACTTTAGTTGGAGCTGGCGTTTCAAAGGTAATACCTTCTAATGCTTCAACTTCAACTGGGTGGGAGAAACCAAGGTTCATTACCAGCTTATTTCCTTGAATGGATGCTCTATAACCAACACCATTGAGTTCAAGTTTTTTCTGATATCCTTCAGTAACACCTACTACCATGTTATTAATAAGTGACCGTGTCAGGCCATGCATAGCACGGTCTTCCTTAAGATCGCTGTTTCTTTCAATTACAACTTCGTTGTCATCGTTTTTAACGATCTTTACATTATTTTTAAATGCTTTTTCAAGCTGTCCTTTTGGTCCCTTAACAGTAACGACATTATTGTCGGTCACTGTAAAAGTTACACCATCGGGAATAGCTATCGGCATTCTGCCTATTCTTGACATATTATAGTTTCCTCCTTAGCTGTAACTTCTACCAGATGTAGCAGAGTACTTCTCCGCCAAGGCCCATGTTTCTAGCTTCCTTATCAGCAACTACTCCCTGGGAGGTTGAGATTACGGCAGTGCCTAAACCATTAAGAACCTTCGGTACTTCACCTGACTTGCAATATACTCTTAAACCGGGCTTTGAGATTCTCTTGAGCCCCTTAATTACTTTTTCTTTACTTTGGCCATATTTTAGAGTGAGTTTCATCATAGGAACAACTCCTACTTTGTACTCATCAACTTTCTTTACGTAGCCTTCCTGAAGAAGAATTTCAACAATGGCTTTCTTCAACTTGGAAGTTGGTACTTCTACAGTATCATGCCCTGCATCATTTGCGTTTCTAACTCTTGTTAGAAGGTCCGCAATTGGATCTGTCATCATATCTAATATGCCTCCTTTCCTATGTTACCAGCTGGCTTTGCGCACGCCGGGGATTTCGCCCTTATACGCAAGCTCTCTGAAGCATATGCGGCAAACACCATATTTTTTTAGTACTGAATGAGGTCTTCCACAGATTCTGCATCTTGTGTAAGCCCGGCTAGAGAATTTAGGTTCTCTTTTCCATTTTTCGATTAAAGCTTTGCGTGCCAAATCTTTCTACCTCCTAATTCTTTGCAAAAGGCATGCCTAAGAATCTTAACAGTTCTCTGGCTTCCTCATCGGTTTTTGCTGTGGTTACGAATACAATATCCATACCCCGAACTTTGTCGACTTTGTCGTATTCAATTTCTGGGAAGATCAGCTGTTCTTTAATCCCCAAGGAATAGTTTCCTCTTCCGTCGAAACTCTTATCGGATAAACCGC
The DNA here is from genome assembly GCA_012511315.1 of Clostridium sp. Taxonomy (GTDB): domain Bacteria; phylum Bacillota; class Clostridia; order Clostridiales; family Clostridiaceae; genus JG1575. Next base: position 11,321 of record JAAZGI010000295.1, on the reverse strand, counting down.
GGAAGTCTCTAACACGAGGAAGAGCAATATTCATCAGCTTATCAGCGAATTCATACATTTTAGCTTTTCTAAGTGTAACCTTTGTACCAATTGGCATAAGTTCTCTTAGCTTAAAGTTAGCAACTGATTTTCTAGCTTTTGTAATAACCGGTTTTTGTCCAGCAATTGTCTGGAGGTCCGATACGGCTGATTCTAGAACTTTAACGTTCTCTTTCGCTTCACCAACACCCATGTTGATAACAATCTTCTCGAGTCTAGGTACTTCCATGATGTTCTTGTAACCAAACTTTTCCATCATGTTCTGTACAACTTCATTGTCAAATTTTTCTTGTAACCTTGTCATATGTTACCTCCTCTTAAAGTTCGCCATCGCAGGACTTACAGTACCGAACTTTGGCACCGTCTTCCCGGAAGCGATAGCTGGGGCGAACTGCTTTACTGCACTTTTCACACCACAGCATTACTTTGCTGGATTTGATGGGCGCTTCAACCTGTATAATTTCAGATTTCATTGCATTCTTAGATGCCTTCATGTGCTTTGTGACGATGTTGACATCTTTAACCAGAACGGTACCCTTTTTAGGGTTGACTGCAAGAATTTCACTCTTTACGCCCTTGTCGTTACCGGAGATGACGACAACTTTGTCATTTTTTCTAACATGCATTTTCATTGTCTTTCACTCCTTTATATTACTTCTGGAGCCAGGGAAAGGATCTTTTGGAATTCCTTATCTCTTAACTCTCTCGCTACCGGCCCGAAAATACGTGTGCCTCTCGGGTTCTTATCGTCTTTTATGATTACTGCTGCATTTTCATCAAACCGGATGTATGTACCATCTGCACGTCTGACGCCTTTTACGGTGCGAACAATTACTGCTCTAACTACTTCGCCCTTTTTAACAACTCCGCCTGGCGTTGCGCTCTTAACGGAAGCTACAATTGTATCTCCGATATGTGCGTATCGTCTTCCAGATCCGCCAAGAACTCGGATACACATAATTTCTTTTGCGCCGGAATTGTCAGCGACTTTTACTCGACTCTGTTGCTGAATCATTTCTGACCTCCTTCCAAGCCTTACTTGGCCTTCTCGATGATTTTGACCAGTCTAAAGTTTTTGTCCTTTGACAAAGGTCTTGTTTCCATGATTAAAACTCTATCGTTAATCGTGGCTTCGTTCTTTTCATCATGGGCCTTATACTTTGTGGTCCGTTTCATAGTCTTTCCATAAAGTGGGTGTCTCACCTTTGTTTCAATTGCGACAACAATGGTCTTATCCATTTTGTCTGAAACAACGCGGCCGATGAATGTCTTTCTATTTTTTCTACCTAAAGTTTCATTAACTTCAATAACTTCAGTTTCTTCAACGTCAGTTACTACGGTTTCATTTTTTAATTCTTCCATGTTCTAATGACCTCCTTTCAAAGTCTACTGCTCTACAAAGGAGCCGATTTCCTGTTCTCTCATGACCGTTTTGATCTGAGCGATGGATTTCTTTACTTCCTTTATTCTAGTCGGATTCTCAAGCTGACCGGTGGAAAGCTGGAACCGGAGGTTGAAGAGCTCTTTCTTCAGATCCATCAGTTTTCCCTGAAGGTCTTCAGTGGAGTTCGTCCTAATTTCATTAAGTTCTCTTGCTCTCATTACTCTTCACCACCCATTTCTTCAAAATCACTTCTAGTTACGAATTTAGTGGCGATAGGTAGTTTGTGCGAGGCAAGTCTCATTGCTTCTTTAGCACGTTCTTCGTCTACACCAGCAAGTTCAAAAAGAACTCTTCCTGGTTTAACAACGGCAACCCAGTATTCCACGGAACCTTTACCGGATCCCATACGGGTTTCAGCCGGTTTTTCGGTGATAGGCTTGTCAGGGAAAATTTTAATCCACTGCTTACCACCTCTTTTAATGTATCGATTTATAGCAACACGGGCTGCTTCAATCTGGTTGGATGTGATCCAGCCAGGCTCAAGTGCCTGCAGGCCAAACTCACCGTAAGCAATAAAATTGCCGCGAGTTGCCTTGCCACGCATATTGCCCTTTTGCTGTTTTCTATGTTTTACTCTTTTAGGCATTAACATGTGTAGTTCCTCCTTTCAAAAGATCCTAGTTTCTTGGGTTCTTTTCTTCCTGGTTCTTTTTTACAGGAAGGATTTCACCCTTATACACCCAGACCTTGACACCGATTTTTCCGTAAACGGTATTAGCCTCGGCGAATCCATACTGAATGTCTGCTCTCAATGTCTGAAGTGGAATAGTCCCTTCATTGTAGAATTCCTCACGGGCAATTTCTGCTCCGCCTAATCGGCCTGAACACATGGTTTTAACACCTTCGACACCATAAGCTCTCATAGCTCTTTGGATGGTCTGCTTCATAGCACGACGGAAGGAAATTCTGCGTTCCAACTGGGCTGCAATATTTTCAGCCATTAGCTGTGCATCGGCATCTACATTCTTGACTTCAACAATGTTTAAAACTACGTTTTTGTCAGGAGCGAGTGCACTGATTTCTTTCTTTAACTGATCAATTCCTGAACCACCCTTACCAATAACCATTCCTGGCTTGGCTGTGAAGATATTCAGTTTCAACCGCTTAGCTGCCCGCTCAATCTCAATTTTAGAGATTCCTGCAGGATAGAGTTTTTTCTTAACAAAATCTCTGACCTTTGTATCTTCTACAAGGTTGTCAGCAAAATTTCTTTTGTCAGCATACCATCTGGAGTTCCAGTCTCTGATGACGCCAACTCGGAATCCATTTGGATTAATTTTTTGTCCCACTAACTTTATACCTCCTTATGCTCTTTCTGCGACGATTACAGTAACGTGGCTGGTTCTCTTAAAAATAGGGAATGCCCGCCCCTGTGCACGGGGTTGGAATCTCTTTATAATCGGACCAGGTCCAACGTGGGCCTCTGTCACATAAAGGGCTTCTCGGTCCATGTCCAAGTTGTTTTCTGCGTTAGCCATTGCACTTTTCAGTACTTTTGCTACGACGCTTGCTGCGTCCTTTGGTGTATATTGAAGAATCGCCAATGCTTCTTCAGCATTTTTGTCGCGAATTAGTCCCATGACGAGATTAACTTTCATTGGGCTCATCCGAACATAGCGAGCAACTGCCTTAGCAGTTTGTACTTCTGCAGCGGCTGCTTTAGCAGCTCTGCGTTCTGCTTTTTCTTCCTTTGTCAGGTGAAGTTTTTCTTTCTTCACTAAAGTCTTCTCGGCTAATCTTGCGCGGCGCTCTTCTTGCTTAGCTTTCGCTTTCGCTCTTCCAGCTGCACGCTGTTCATCCTTTTCAGTTGACTTCTTTGACTTAGGAGCTTCTTTTACTTCAGTAGAAGGAGCTTCTGTCGCTTCAACTGTTTCAGCAACGACTTCTTCATTGACTTCAGTCGTTTCATTTACATTATTTTCTTCAAACATTTAGCACTCCTCCTATCTCATTTTTGTTTTTCTTTCAGAGGCGTGACCCCTGTAAGTGCGAGTGAAAGCGAATTCACCCAGCTTATGTCCCACCATATCCTCGGAGATGTATACCGGGATGTGTTTTCTGCCATCATGGACAGCAATGGTGTGACCAATCATTTCGGGGAAGACGGTTGATGACCTGGACCAGGTCTTAATAACCTTCTTTTCTCCCTTAGCATTCATATCTTCTATCTTCTTCATGAGGCCTTCCTTTACGAAAGGTCCCTTTTTCATTGATCTGCTCAAGTTCTTCCTCCCTTCGAGAATTCAAGGTGAAAAGCAATCCAAATGGATTACTTCTCATTCCTTCTCTTGACGATAAGTCTGTTAGAGTATTTTTTCTTGTTTCTTGTTCTAAGACCCAATGCCGGTTTACCCCAAGGAGTAAGTGGGCTTGGATGTCCAATTGGTGCTTTACCCTCACCACCACCATGTGGGTGATCAACAGGGTTCATTGCGGAACCTCTAACGGCAGGGCGGAAACCTAGGTGTCTGGTCCGACCAGCGCTACCGCGGTTTTCAATTTCATGAGTGGCATTAGAAACGCTTCCAATCGTTGCTTTGCATTCGATGCGAACGTATCTTGTTTCACTCGAGGGAAGTCTCAGCGTTGCATAATCGCCTTCCTTAGCCGTTAACTGAGCGGAAGATCCAGCAGAACGTGCCAACTGGCCGCCCTTGCCTCTCTGAAGCTCAATGTTATGGATGACTGTTCCAACTGGGATGTTCTTCAGTGGCAATGCGTTTCCTGGCTTAATGTCAGCACCTGGACCGGATTCGATCTTGTCGCCAACCTTTAATTTTGCAGGTGCGATAATGTATCTTTTTTCACCATCTGCGTAAACAATAAGTGAAATATAAGCTGAACGGTTCGGATCGTATTCAATGGTCGCTACGCGTCCTGGAATTCCGTCTTTATTTCTCTTAAAGTCAATAATTCTGTAATGTTTCTTATGTCCGCCACCTCTGTGTCTGACTGTGATCTTACCTTGCGAGTTTCTACCAGCTTTTCTCTTCTTGGGTGCAAGAAGTGATTTTTCAGGCTTATCGGTAGTTATTTCCTCGAAGGTACTCATGGTCATCGCTCTTCTAGAGGGTGTCGTTGGTTTAAAACCTCTAATTGCCATTTTTGTTTCCTCCTGGTCTGTGTTTATTATCTGGCTCACTTGCCAATATTAGGAATCTCTTCCTCAAATCAGCTTCTGTAGCTGACTAGTTCATATCTTCGAAGAACTCAATGGACTTAGAGTCTTCTGTTAAAGTGACAACGGCCTTCTTTGTGTTAGCCCGCTTGCCCATGTGAACGCCAACTCGTTTGTCTTTACCGAGCTTGTTCTGTGTTCTGACGCCTTCGACTGTTACACCGAAAACTTCTTCAATAGCGTTCTTAATCATGGTTTTGTCTGCTGCAACATGAACTAAGAATGTGTACTTTCTGTCTTCCATGCCGGCCATAGACTTTTCAGTGATGACTGGCTTTCTGATGATATCCCAGCTTGTTAGCTTTAATGCCATTATGCGTACACCTCCTCGAGTTTTTTGACAGCATCCTGGGTTAGGATGAGTGTTTCGTATTTGATGATGTCATAAACATTGATGTTATTACATGGGACCAATGTGACCCCTTCCATGTTTCTGACACTCTTGTAAGCGTTCATTTCAACATCACCTGTTACGATGAGTGCTTTTTTAACGTCCAGCTTTTTCAAGAGTTCTGTAATAGTTTTTGTCTTTGGTGCTTCCATCTTAAGGGAGTCTAGAACCATAAGGGTTTCGTCTTTAACCTTTGAAGATAAAGCGGACTTCATGGCTACTCTCTTCATGGATTTCGGAATTGACATCCGATAGCTTCTTGGCTTCGGAGCAAATGCGACACCACCGTGTGCCCAGATCGGTGAACGGGTTGAACCGTGACGTGCACGACCTGTTCCTTTCTGGCGCCATGGTTTAGCACCGCCTCCGCGTACTTCTGCTCTGGTCTTAGCTGACTGAGTTCCCTGTCTTTTGTTTGCAAGGAGAGCCAAGATGACCTGATGCATTGCAGCTTCGTTGACTGGCACTTCGAATACAGAAGCATTTAGTTCCATATCGCCAATCTGGCTACCTTCAATATTATATAATCCAACTTTCGGCATTTGTTAGTCCTCCTTCCTATGCTTTTACGCTGTTTCTGATCACAACGGTTCCCTTGTTAGGACCTGGGATACCACCCTTGATCAAAATTACGTTGCGTTCCGGCATGACCTTGACGATCTCGAGGTTCTGCACGGTTCTGTTGACATTACCCATTTGACCTGGCAACTTTTTGTTTTTAAAGGTTCTACCTGGGTCAGATGCTGCCCCCATTCCTCCCATTGTACGGTGGAATTTGGATCCGTGACTTTCAGGTCCTCGGCTAAAGTTCCAACGTTTGATAACGCCTTGGAAGCCTTTACCTTTAGATACTCCGGATACGTCAACCCGATCTCCTGGGACGAACACATCTACTGTGATTTCATCTTTAATGTTATATGAAGAAATGTCTTCGAATCTGAATTCCTTCAGATGTCTTTTAGGTGTTACGCCAGCCTTTGCGAAAGTTCCCTTTCTAGGCTTATTGACCAAACGTTCCCGGATTTCACCGAATCCAACTTGGACTGCGTTATAACCTTCTTTTTCTTCAGTTTTAATCTGTACTACCACGTTGGGTGTTGCCTCAACGACGGTAACAGGAATCATTCTTCCTTTTTCGTCGAAAATCTGGGTCATCCCGATTTTCTTGCCCATAATTGCTTTGTTCATTAAATATACCTCCTGTAAATATTAGCGGATCGCAGAAGTGTTTCCTGCGGTCATAATGATTTTTAGGGATTACCTTAAACCATTAAAGCTTGATTTCGATGTCGACTCCTGCAGGGAGATCAAGTCTCATTAGAGCATCAACTGTCTTTGGTGTTGGGTTGACAATGTCGATTAATCTCTTGTGAGTTCTGATCTCAAACTGCTCTCTCGCATCTTTGTACTTGTGAACTGCACGAAGGACCGTAATGATCTCTTTCTCCGTTGGCAGTGGAACTGGTCCTACGACCTTTGCTCCTGAGCTTTTCGCGCTCCCCACGATTCTTTCAGCACTTTGATCTAATAGGGTATGATCGAAGGCCTTCAGTCTGATTCTGATTTTCTGAGTTGCCATGTTTTTCCTCCTTTTCTGGTACGTATTGCTTCCACGCACAACAGCGGTATCATCGTAAACTGCTCCGGGTGTGTCACTCCAAAAAAGCGCACAAAGAACAGACAATGACTCCGGCGTCTCGGTTTCCACCGAGGCTTGCTCATCAGGAATTCCCTGGAAGTCCAGCAACCTCCTGAGTCATCGCTACTGTTTCGCAACCTAATCATTATAACACAGTGCAACAGTCAGTATCAATACTTTTCTTCCAAAAGAACTTCAGGAAATAAAGCTGAACCGATCGCATTTCTGCATTGTAATCATCAAGCTTTATAATTCTAAAGGATGTTAAAGAAAAATACAATAGCATTTCACTATTTTCTCGAATTTTAGCCCATATTCCCTTTAAATCCCTACATTCTTTCCTTAAACTCCTTAAATATAGTCCTTATCCCCCCCATAATTCCATACCTTCCAGTCTTTTCTACTAAAAATAATTTCTCCACCCTCAAAGACGACTTTATATTTAGCCACGCTCTCCCCACCCAAGGACCTGATCCCTTAAAGTCCTTTATCTCTCAAAGTCCTTTCCCTTCTTCAAAAAACCTAGTCAACAACTTTGTTCTTTTAACCCTTGAACTCGCCTACTCCGCCAAATTCTCCTTTCCCCATCACTTTTATATTTTATGTTTTCCTTCATATTTTCCGGCTTTGATTTCACGACTTCTTTGATTGCTCTGGGTACAAACCTCCTACCCCGCCCATGATCCAACTTTATTATTGTCTAAATTAAATGACCAAAGTTATAACTAGCTTTTGCTGGTAGACTTTTTTTAAAAAAAATATTCCTTTTGCAATCAAATATATATTGTTTTTCGATAATTATATGTTATACTTCAACATAAATAATAACTGCTAATGGTTTATCATCTAATATTTATTACCAAGAAGTTTATTTATTTTAAATTATATTCAACTGCGGAGGTTAACATGGAACAGAACAAAAATCTAGATGACAATTTAAACGTCCAAGAAGCAACCCACTCTTCTCTAACTCAAGGTAAAGAGTCCATTCAATCCATCCCAATTTTAAAACGCCGGGTATTAGTTGGCGTGGGTTTGCCTTTAGCTTGGTTTTTCTCGCATCACTACCTCGCTGCGCCTCGGGGCTTCTACCAAGCGCTTTTTTGGCCAGTATTCCTTTTGGTAGGCTTTTGGTTTCTTAGTGATCTGATTAAAACAAAGGATCTGATGGTTTACCTAACCGCCACCGCAGTAATTAGTAGTTCCATCCATTCCGCCATCTATGCCAGCGACCCCTTATCTTTTTTAAACTTCATCGCACTGCCCATTTTGTCTGTCTTTGTTTTGCTCCTCGCTACTCAAAAGCATAACAATCTTAGTCTACGTCCTTTCCTTGCCACCTTGGATTCCCTTCTCACCGGCCCATTTAGAAGCTTAGTCTTTATTCCTTCCTTATTAAGGAATCAAGCTAGGTCAAAAAAAGAATCCCCCTCCAATCAACATTTAAAGGATATCGGATTCGGCGTCTTGATTACCCTGCCACTTCTTTATCTGCTGATTAACCTACTCTCCAGCTCTGATCTTGCTTTTCAATCTACTTTAAATGGACTTTTCAATCGCTTTTTCAATAATTTTCAACTGACGAATACTCTCTGGCGTATCGCCGCCAGTCTCCTTGCTCTTATTTACTTTTTAGGCGTCTTGCTGACCATTCGCACTAGGAAGGCAAAGGATTCCCCGTTCGTACACTCCAAGCATCATTCCCCTACAATCTCTTTGATTATCCTCGGCTCAGTGGATTTACTTTACGCTTTGTTTTTCTTTACCCAACTAAAATCCTTGTATTTTCCCAAGACTCAATTAACAGCTCTGAACCAAAGCATTTCCCAGTATGCTCGATCCGGCTTTTTTAGCCTTCTCCTAGTAATGGCCATTAACCTCTTTTTGCTGTGGTATTTATCAAGCTTTACTCGCCCCAACAAACAGTTTGATCTAGCAATGAAAATCGGTTACTTTTTAATGTTCCTATTTACCGCCAATATGATCGCCTCAAGCTTCTACAAGATGGCTTTATATGAATCTGAGTTCGGCTACACCCACCTAAGACTATTCGTAAAATTCGCTCTGATCTTTTTTGCCTTTGGTCTTCTTATTTTAATTCTCTTCGCCTTCCAAAGGATCCAAGACATCCTCAAGCCACTCACCATCTTGGCCCTTAGCCTTTACATGGTCCTAAACTTCCTTAACTTAGACGGCATCATCGTCCATCGGGCAAAAGAGATTTACGCCACCCATAATCGTCTTGACATTGATTACCTTTCTCAGCTATCCGCCGATGCCTATAGCGCTTTTGAAGAGAATTTCCACCTTCAGACATCAACCGATGCAAAAATCATCGAACTTAAAGATCAATACTTTAACAACCTTTATCTCCACTTTAATGACGCTCAACTCAAAGACCACCCATTGGCCCAAACTGTAACCGAACTTAAAATCAAGCCTTAGGTCAAGATTCTAACTTCTCATTTTAAAACAAGTTCGCTTTGCGGATCCTTAATGTTGTATCCCCACCTATATTTGGGTTTTAATTCTGATTTCGATGTAACTCTTCACTCCGGTGTAAAGCAAGCTTTAGAATTTACATTAAAGAAGACGAGGTTCCGCAACTAAATGCGAAACCTCGTCTTCTTTAATGTAGTCCACAAGCTTTTTGTGGCCTTATAAAAAATTGTTCTCTTTAAAACAATTCGTTTAACGCCTTATTGAATCCTGTTTTCATTGGATTTTTCTGCATGAGATTTAGTTTCTTGTCAAAAACTAATTAAACCAAACTCTCTGCTACAGCTTTCGCCTCTTCAAGAACTTCTTCCGTTGGATTCCAGTTACACTTGATTTCTGAATCCGTTACATCAAAACCTGCTTCGGTTAAGAGTCCACGGAGAACTTTATTCCCTTCTCCACTCCAGCCATAACAGCCAAAGACAGCAGCCTTTTTACCTTTGAGTTTTAATTCCTTTAGGAAATGTAACCAACCACCCACGGAAGATAGAATGTCTTGACCAACAGTAGGCGACCCAACAGCAATGGCTTTGGAACGGAACACTTCGGTCATAATGTCATTCTTGTCTGTAGTTGCAATACTAAAGAGCTTGATTTTGGTGTCCGGTGACAACTTGCCTAGTTCTTGAGTAATCCGGTGAGCTAATTTCTTTGTACCATCCCACATGGTGTCGTAGACTACTGTAATTTGGTCTTCTTGGTAGTCGTCACACCATTTAGCATAGGCTTCAACAATTTGCATGGGATTATCTCTCCAAATAACACCATGGCTAGGAGCGATGATATCGATAGGAAGGTTCAACCCAACGATTTCTTCAATTTTCCGCTTAACCAAGGGTGAGAAAGGAGCTAAAATGTTTGCATAGTATTTAATAGCTTCTTCCCAAAGAAGACATTGATCCGCCTTATCATTAAATAACTCTTCGCAAGCAAAATGCTGACCGAAAGCATCGTTGGAGAATAAGATGTTATCTCCTGTCATATAGGTTGCCATGGAGTCAGGCCAGTGAAGCATCCTCATTTCTACGAAAACTAACTGTTTGCCGTTTCCTATATCAAGGGTATCTCCTGTTTTAACTACATTAAAGTTCCAGTCCGGTTGATGATACTGACCAACTAGTGACTTTACTGCATTGGCAGTACAGTAAATTGGTGTATCCGGAATTAATTTCATAAGATCTGGCAATACACCAGAGTGATCTACCTCGCCATGATTTATGATAATGTAATCAATCTTTTCAAGATCAACTTCTTTTTTAAGGTTATCTAAAAACTCTGTGGAGTGCGGCCGCCATACGGTGTCAATGAGAACCGTCTTTTCTTCCTGAATCAAATAGGCATTCTGGCTGGAGCCATTATTGACACTATAGTCATCCCCATGAAATTTATCTAGCTCCCAGTCAATTTTACCTAACCACCAAACGTTGTTCTTAACATTCCTTTTCATTCTGGTAACTCCTTTTTCTTTTAATCAGTTCAGAATAATCTTTATTTATAAAGATTATTAAAGTGATTGCGATTAGTCTTTCCCTTCAAGCGCTCTGCATTCATGGTAACTTAGAATTCATCCCTTGGTAATAGTGATGGCATAACAGGCAATAGCCTGCTTTAGTCCGTAAGTAAAGGACCTTTCTCTTAATGATTCCCATCAACAAATAAGTTTCTCTTTACTCCCTTATATCAAGTATAACTAAAAACTTACCCCGTTTATATGATTTTAATCAACCTTCCACAATTTCATTTAACTTTTCTATTTCTTTCAATTCAATTCGACCATGGCCTTGTTCAATTAAATCTTCCTCTGATAATTCACTGAGCTTACGATTAACCGTCTCCTTGGTCAGTCGAATGGAATTGCCTATATCTGATTGGGTAAGCTCTAATTTGTTTGAGCCAATCCGTGATCTCCGCTCCAAAAGAAACATTACTATTTTTTTCTTAGTGTCTTTTGTGGAAATAATTTCTAGTAAGGTGTGACTCTGGTTTAACTTCATGGACAAATACTCCATGATCTTAATACCTATGGTAGGTTCTTTCATAATCAATTTTTTTATTTTTTCATAAGAGATTAAGCAGATGCCAACCTTACCCATTGCTATGGCCGTCTCCCTTTGTTCTCGATCTGAAAATA
>JAAZGI010000294.1 GCA_012511315.1 Clostridium sp. | reverse complement strand
CTATAGTAGTATCAATTAATGCAAATCATATATTAATCCATAATAAAACAGATAACTATGACTGTAAGTGAAAAACAAGCACAAGTATTGAACGATTTAGTTCTAATAAATAATGACAGAGTAGTTGGCTATGAAAAAGCGATGGAAGAATTAAAAAAAGAAGACTCTGACTTGAAGCTTCTTTTCCAAGAAAAGGTGAATCAAAGTAAGGGTTACATATCTGAACTTTCAGGTGAAATTACAAAAACAGGTCATAAAGTGGAAAAAGGCACTACCAATGCAGGTAAAATATACCGTGTGTGGATGGATGTAAAAGCCTTCTTCGGTGGATCAGAAAGAAAAGTAATCTTAGATAATTGTGAAGATGGAGAAGACGCTGCTTTGGTTGCTTACAATGATGCACTTTCGACTGAAGGATTGACTACTGAAGTACGCTCATTGCTAACAAATCATCTTGCAGAATTGAGAATTTCTCATGACAGGATAAAAGCATTAAGAGATGCTGAAAAATAAAAGACATATATTTAAAAGAATAGAGTAAACTAACTCTCCCATTAAAAGTATTTAATTGTTAAAACGTATTTAGCAATTAAATACTTTTTTTTGTTTCAATATTATTCTAAATATAAACTTATTATGAATATGAAAAAGAAAAAATCAGACAAAGAAAATGTTGAAGAAACTAAAAAAATTAAAGACTTATCTCATGAAACAGTAAGTGAGCAAAATGAACTTCTTACTACGAATCAGGGACTGAAAATTAATGATGACAATAACACACTTTCAGCAGGTGAACGTGGTCCAACATTATTGGAAGATTTCATAATGCGTGAAAAGATTACTCATTTTGATCATGAGCGCATTCCAGAAAGAGTTGTTCATGCTCGTGGATCTGGTGCACATGGATACTTTCAAGTATATAAATCTATAGCTAAATATACAAAAGCTAAGTTCTTGACAGATCCTGAAAGAAAAACACCTGTATTTGCCCGCTTTTCTACTGTTGCAGGTTCTCGCGGTTCAACCGATTTAGCGCGTGACATAAGAGGATTTGCAGTGAAGTTTTATACAGACGAGGGCATATACGATTTGGTTGGAAATAACTCAGCACCTTTTTTTATTCAAGATGCCATAAAATTCCCTGACTTTATTCATGCTGTTAAACCAGAACCTCGTGACGAAATGCCACAAGCAGCATCAGCACATGATACATTTTGGGATTTTGTTTCACTATCACCCGAAACCATGCATGCTGTTATATGGGCTATGAGTGATCGTGGTATTCCAAGAAGTCTGCGCATGATGGAGGGATTTGGAGTTCACACTTTCCGTTTTATCAATGAGAAGGAAGAGTCTTTCTTCGTAAAGTTTCATTGGAAACCTCTTTTAGGTGTGCATTCTGTGGTGTGGGACGAAGCTCAGAAAATTTCAGGCAAAGATTCAGATTTTCATCGTCGCGACTTATGGGAAGCAATTGATAGTGGAAGTTTTCCAGAATATGAATTAGGAATTCAAATTGTGAAGGAAGAAGATGAACATAAATTTGATTTCGATATTCTTGATACTACCAAACTTATTCCCGAAGAGTTAGTTCCAGTGGAAATTATTGGAAAAATGACTTTAAATAAAAATCCCGATAACTTTTTTGCAGAAACTGAGCAAGTTGCGTTTCATCCAGGACATGTTGTTCCAGGAATCGATTTTACGAATGACCCATTGTTGCAAGGAAGGCTTTTCTCTTATACAGACACACAATTGATTCGCT
>JAAZGI010000293.1 GCA_012511315.1 Clostridium sp. | reverse complement strand
TGTTTTATTGCATAAATTAATAAAATGTTTTAATTTTGTTAAATAATGAGCAAAAAATAAAGAAAAATAGACACTAAGGACAAAAAAACCACCTCTAGTAGGTAGTTTAAGATATGTGGTTTAAGAAGTAAATAAGAAGAATCTAATTGAAGAAGAGTAAATAAAGTAAAGAAATTCTAAGGGTTAGTTATTTAAGGACCAATAAAAAGAGGGGCTAAAGTGGATAAAAACTACTCTTGTATGACTAGATTGTTTCCAGCATGCCAGCCCGAAACTGCTAGGAAAAAAATCAGAATATTAAAGATGATGAGGGGTAAGGTCCAACTTTGGAAGGAATCATATATCATTCCCATAAGGATGGGACCAAAAGCAGCAAGGAGGTAGCCTGCAGATTGTGCCATACCAGATAACTCAGAGGCTTTTTTGGAGTTGGGGCTGCGAAGGGAAAGAAAAGCGATGGATAAACTAATACTTCCACCCATACCAGAAGCTGATAACAATACGGCAATTGTGATGGCAAATTCAGTTTGACACATTAAAAGAAGCCCTAGGCCAGATAGATAGATGAAGCTTGTTACAAGAACTAACCCTCTTTGGTTCTTAAATTTATCACAAAGAATGGGAATGATTAAAGCAGCAGGAATTCCAGCCAACTGGAAGGTCAATGCCATGGTTGCCGAAAAAGAATCGGGCATTCCTTTGGAAAGAATGATGGTGGGGAGCCAAGCGACTAGGGAATAAAAAATAAATGATTGAATTCCCATAAAAAGTGTAACGGACCAAGCAAGGCTGGATGCCCAAATAGATTGGGATGATGGATGAACATTGGAACCAAAGGAGTTTCCTTTTGGGTTTTGCTGATTCCCTTTTTCTTTTATTTGTGGAATCCAAATGATAAAAGTAGTGAAGGTTAAGATGAGCCAAAGGGCTAAAGCATGACGCCAGCCAAGGTTAAGGCCCTTGGCAAGAGGCAGGCTCACTCCAGCACCCAGGGCTGCAAAAATAATCATACTTGAGGTATAAATACTGGTTACAAGGCCCACCTTACTAGGAAACTTGAGCTTGATAATACTTGGAACTAATACATTCCCTAGGGCAATACCAACGCCAAGAAGAGCTGTGCCGATAAATAAACCAGATAAGTTGGTGTAGGAACGGATTACCAGACCAAGAAAGATAAAACCAAGCCCTCCAGCCATGGTTTTTCCGTAGCCCCATCGATGGGAAAATTTAGCTACAAAGGGAGAAACCAAGGCAAAGGCAATTAAGGGCAAGGTGGTCATTAAACCAGCCTTTCCATTGGATAGTAAATATTCTTCTTGAATCATCTCCACTACAGAACCTACGGCAGTAATAGGAGCGCGTAGGTTAAAGGAAATAAAAATAATTCCTAAAATAATTAATAGGGTCTCTTTTTTCGTCATAATTCCTCCAGACTAAAACGAATTTGATCCATCATTTCATCATGAATCGCATAGCAGATTTTAAGAAAGTAGGGATCATTCGTTTTAAAATATTAGCTGAAAGGATGGTATTGGGACGACTCCTTAGCCAGCTAACCTAGATTTTAGCATGAGAGTTCAATTTAAAATAGGAATCGATATCAGAGCAAAGCCTATTCTAGAGAGAAAATTGATGTTTTTAGGCTAAAGGCTTAAAAACTAACCTTTGCGGCTAGGGGATAAAGGACTAAATAATAATAGTCTTAATATAGAGATGTTCTATACATATGAAAAGTTTCTTTGAAAGGGAGGTTAGCAATATGAAGGCAAAGACTCAAAGGTTTACAATTTTACACTCCAATGACATGCATGGCGACTTTTTTGCGGAATTTCAAGAGGGAGGCGGACATTTAATTGGCGGTTTAGGGCTTCTTTCTGGCTACTTGAACAAGGTGAGACAAGAAGAAGAAAATGTGATTTATGTGATAGCCGGCGATATGGTCCAAGGCTCATTAATTGATGCTGAGTATAAAGGGTTATCTACCATAGAACTCATGAATTTTCTTTCACCAGATGTGGTGACCCTTGGAAACCATGAATTGGACTATGGTCTTCCCCACCTGTTATTCCTTGAAAAAATGGCCAATTTTCCAATTGTTAATGCCAATCTTTATATTAAACAATATGGGAAGCGATTGATGACGCCCTATTTAATTATGCAAGTGAATGGGTTTAATATTCTTTTTATTGGGATTATTACCGAAACAGTCATGGATTCATTAGCCCTTGACCAACTAATTGGTACCTTCGTGTCCATTGAGGATGCGGCAGAGGAAGTAGGAAAGATTTGCAATGCCTATAAGAGTGAAGATATTGACTTAACAGTAGCCCTAACTCATATTGGCTTTGAATCAGATATTGAATTAGCTAAGCTTTTAAAGCCAGAATGGGGTGTGGATTTAATAATTGGAGGGCACTCCCACACAATTTTAGAAGAGCCTAAAAGAGTTAATGAGATTCTAATTACCCAAGCCGGTGTTGGAACCGATCAAATTGGTCGTTTTGATATAGAAGTTGAAGATGCTACAAACTCTATTATCAATTGGGAGTGGCAATTGATCCCAATTAATAATGAAACGGCAGAATGTGACCACTCCCTCGAGGAGTTTATTGATGGTTTTAAAAATGAAGTGGATAAAAAATACCAAGGAATAGTAACGCGTTTCTCTGAGCGTCTAACCCACCCTGTCAGAGAAGAAGAAACCTCTTTAGGTAACTTAATTGCAGACGCTTTAGCTGATGTTGCGGAAACTGAGGTCATTTTGATCGGTTCGGGTTCCATTCGTGGGGAAGCCTTGGGACCAGTTGTCACCTTGGGTTGCTTAAAAGAATGCTTCCCGTATGAGGATGTATTGACCAAGTACCAAATCACAGGAAAACTACTTAAAAAAATGTTTAGCCATATTATGAGAGTTGAAAACAGAGATGGAGAAGGAGAGTGTTTTCAAATCAATAAAAGGGTTCAGGTAATTTATTCTGAATCCAAAGCTGGGCTTGAGACATTCACTATTGATCAAGTTCCCATCGAAGAAAGCAAAACCTATACCCTGACCTTACAAGGTTATCACTTTGCAAATTCAGAGGCGAATCTAGGCCTTACAAGTGAAGACCTAACAGCTCAAGGGAGCCCAAGAGTTGTTACAACGTCAACTCTCCAGGTTCTAGAAGAGTGGCTTAGAACCCATCCTAATGTGAAATCAGTGATTGATGGTCGTATGATCTACCAACAATGAGAAGCTGACACTTCAATTAAAAAATGAATGATAGCTTCGATGCTAACCAATAGCCATAATTTTAACCAATGGCCTTAATTTTAATCGATAACGTTGATTTGAATGGAGAATAGAAAACAAGGTCTGCATCTCTATGTAAGAATAGAAGCTCTTTACTTAAGAACTGAAACAGAGTAGGAAATAACTAGACCGGAAAGTAGGGAAAAAGATAGGAGTTATCTAGTTATTTTAAAGGACCGAAAGAAACAAAATTCTGTTTCTTAGTTTTGTTAGTTTTGTTGGTTTTGGTAGCTTTAACGGTCAATTTTAGAGCGTTAGCTAGATTACAGTGGGAATAAGTAGGTATTGGATTTCGCTATAAAGGGAAATACAGATGAAAAAAATTGCGATTATAACAAAAAATAGAATTTTGGCAGAAAGCTTGGCAACCGCAATAGAAGTAACACCTAATTTTAAATCTGATTTTTTTTTATTTTTGAATTATCAGCAAGTCTTGCTTGATGCTGAGATTTTTGAAATCGATGTAGCTTTAATAGATCTGGTGGGTTGCAGGGTAAAGGATAAAGAGGTACTTTTATCCTTTTGGACTAAAATGCATGGTAAGTTGCCAAAATGCCATTTGCTTTTACTTGTTTCACAGGATGATTACAGTTGCCGGGAAATATCAAGTCAAGCAAAAAGAGCGGGTATAATTGAGGATTTTGTATTTTATGATGCATCTTTAAAGTATTTACTCGCTAAATTGGAATCGATTTCACTACTTTGAAAAATGTAATGAATATAGTTGTATAATGGAGTTATAGTTAAGGGAATTAGGTTATTTGTGGGAAGGGGTGTTTTTTTGAAAGATCACCTTGATAGTTTCAAAGCAAAGCTGATAAATCTACTAAGATTTATGCTGATTGCATTATGTATGATTCAAACAAGTGCTTGTGCAAAAGAGAACAACACCAAGACTCTAGTAGTACGGAACGATAATTTTTCTTTTTACTCACAGCTTGCTGAAAGAATTATGCCAGCTTTTTTAGTGGAGCAATCTGATCGGTCACCTTACTCACTATTAGATGATGGGGTAATAGTAGAAGCTTTTGATACCCAGGCAGTTGGAGCCCTTGAGGCTGGTATTGCAAGGTTTTGGTATCCCCAAGCTTTGGCTACGGTAGTGATTGCAGTAGATCGAGATCAAACAAATGCCGAAATTACTGGCTGGCAGGATTTATCCCTGGCTTTAGATAAAGTTGCTTTCTCTAGCTCGTCGGAAGAGGCTCACATGATATTAGCCGCCATGTCCTATGGTTTGGAAGGTGAAAAATATACAACCAACAAGGCAATTCGTTTGTTAGCAGAATTAAATAAAACAAATC
>JAAZGI010000045.1 GCA_012511315.1 Clostridium sp. | reverse complement strand
GATAGCTTGGTAAATAAGAGACACCGCTGTGAGCATAGAAATACGCCATCAAGTATGCTCTATTCCCAAGAAGCTCCCACTTCAAGCGTTAAAACCGTTAGGTTGAGCTAAGTGGTGAGTAGTTCACGAAGAAGATAGAAATAATCTCTGAGCTAGCTTATAATGTAGTAATGTAATAAATTATTTTAAAGGATGGACTATATGCCTGATATAAAAGAAGTAACACTAGCAAACGGGATGCGTTTGATTACCATAAAAAAAGATAGTCAAATCATGGCGCTTAACCTGGGTTTTAGAGTAGGAGCCATGAAGGATCCTCCAGGCAAAAAGGGTCTTTCGCACTTTTTAGAACATATGCTTTTTACTGGAACAAAAAATAGAAGTCACGATGTCATCAATGAGGATTTTGAATTTTTAGGTGGTGATGTGAATGCATTCACAGACCTCACTCAACTGGTTATCACTGCCTCGGCCTTATCAGGGGAGATAGATCGAGCTGTGGAACTAATATCTGATTTGGTTATAAACAGCCAGTTTTCACAAACGGAAATGGAGAGAGAAGGCCATGTTATTTTGAGTGAATACAAGGAAGGCTTAGAGGACTTAGAGACCGTTGCTTATGACTTACTCTATGCCAAAGGTTGGCCCCAAGACCCTTTGCGGTTTGATGTGATTGGCGATGAGGCAACAATTCAAGCCATCACATTACAAGACCTTGAAGCTCACCGAGAACGATATTTAACGCCAGCTAATGCTGTATTGACCATGGCATCAAATTGGAGCCACGAAGCGATGATAGCTTTGGCCAAGAAATATTTTAATGAATGGGAAGGTGAGGCACCGACAAGTCCCCCATTTAAACACCTGACCAATAAGCCAGGTCAATGGGAGACTGTGACAGACTCCTCAGAAATGGCTACGGTAACCGTTTTATATCATTTTCCAGATTTAGATCCAGCCCTAGAGCCAGCCCTTAAGGTACTGAATCGCCGCTTGGGAGATTCCGACAACTCCCTCTTATTCCAGGAAATTCGATTAAAACGTGGATTATCCTACGATATATATTCTAGTTTGGATTTAACGCCACAAGTTCGAATGCTTGAAATTTACTGTGCCACGGAGGCAGAGAATATTTTAGAAGTCTTAGATGTGATCCAAGAAATTATCCGAGATGTTTCAAGCGGAAAGCTAGCTTTAAGAGAAAAGGATTTAGAACTATCCCATAAAATGCACCGCACTCATTCAGCCGCTTTATTAGATGACACCCAGGCCTTAAGTGGATATATTTTAGCCAATGCTTTGGATCGCTTACCACTTCTTTATTATGAGAAAGAACTAACTGATATGTCCCGACTTGAAGTGTCAGACCTAAGACAGGCTGCTCAAGTGATTTTTAAAAAACCAACCATTTCAATGGTAATTCCTAGTGAGGATGAAGAATAAACCGTTAAACCACTCAGTTTAATTTGCTAATAAAGTAAAACTAATACTAGGAATTTTAGAAATTAAAAATTTTAAACTGACTGTATTATAATAGGGGTATTGTTTTACCAATAAAAAGAAACATGTGAAACATTAAAAGAACAATAAAGCAAAAATCTTTTATAGAATCAGCAAGGGTATAGCTAGCTATGAATAACTGACAAGGAATAACTGTCAAGGAATCAGCTCAGAAGCTAAAATCTATTGCTATGAAATTTAAAAACATGTTAAACAACAAATAAAAAAATGAAGCATAAGAAGAATCATTGGAAAATAAATAATAATACAATTGGAAATTCAATTGATTGATAAAATTAGAATTGAAGCTGTGAAGTATAAGACTTGAAAGGAGTGACTGAATGATCATACAGGCAGTAGAAGTCGTTCCAAGAAAGAAAGGGTACCTTCGAATTACCGCCCAATGGGAAGATGAAGAAAAAAACTTGCCTCCGGAGGTGTGGAGCGATTTAGTTGATGATCCAGATTTCCCAGAGTTTTTCGTGTCCGATGAGGTGGTTTATCGTCGGAATATTAGAAAAGGTTTGGTTATTTCGCTGAAAGAGATGACCCAATTAATTTACGAAGATGATTTAGTGAAAGCCAGAGATTATGGATTGTTTTTATTAAATTACAAGATGCGAACTGAAAAAGAAATTGAGGATAAACTAAAAGAAAAAAACTTTTCCGATGAAGTGATTCAAAAAACGGTGGAGCGCTTAATCGATTATGGCTTTATCGATGATGAAAAATATGCTGAGCTTTATTTAAAACAGCGGATTGCTCAGCGTGGAGCACGGACAATAGAGCATGAGCTTGCTAAAAAAGGTGTGAGTCGAGAGATCGCCAATGAACTATTGGATGAATTGGGTGACGAAGAAGAGTCAGCTGCCTTAGAGGCCTGTAAAAAAAAGGTTCGAAATCTAAGAGGGCGTGGCTTAGAAGAAAGAAGGGTAAAAGAAAAAACCTATCGCATTCTTCTGTCTAGGGGGTATGATTACAACTTAATTAAAAAGGTGTATAATCTAACTTTGGAAGAGTTAGATTATGAAGAAGAAGTGTGATTTAAATTATTAAAGTCAATAAAAAGCAGGTTATTGTTTAAAACTTTGTCACGTAAATTCAAAAATTACTTATTTCCTAAATACAGATAAGAGCACTAAATCTGCTGATCACGGTACAACAAACTGCATCGGCTAGCGGATTCCATTGAATTTGTCTGCATAAATGTATGCAATTTTAAGAGGGGATGTAAATGTCATTAAAGTATAGTATTGGATTGGATGTTGGTTCAACGACTGTAAAAATTCTTGTGTTAAATGATGCACAAGAAATAATCCATTCTACCTACAGGCGCCATTTTTCAGATGTGAGAAGCAGCGTCCAGGAAATTGTGGAAGAATTATATGAGCTTTTAGGAGATGTTCCGGTCACTTTAAATGTTACTGGATCTGGAGGAATGGGAGTTGCCAAAATATTAGGAATTCCTTTTGCTCAAGAAGTTATTGCTTGTACTCGTGCTGTAGAAACTTATATACCACAAACCGACGTTGCGATTGAACTGGGCGGAGAAGACGCCAAAATCACCTTTTTTGGACAAGCAATGGATCAGCGAATGAATGGAACTTGTGCCGGTGGTACAGGAGCTTTTATTGATCAAATGGCCAGTCTTTTAAAGACAGATGCCCACGGATTAAATGAGCTTGCTAAAAACTACACCACAATTTACCCAATTGCAGCCCGTTGTGGTGTGTTTGCTAAAACCGATGTTCAACCTTTAATCAATGAAGGGGCAAAAGCTGAAGATATTGCAGCTTCTGTTTTTCAAGCCGTGGTGAACCAAACCATATCAGGCTTAGCTTGTGGTCGTCCTATTCGCGGGAACATCGCATTTCTTGGCGGTCCGCTTTTCTTTTTATCTGAACTGCGTGAGCGGTTTGTTGAAACCCTAAAACTAGAAGGGGACGCCATTATTGCGCCCTCAAATTCCAACCTCTTCGTCGCTTTGGGAGCAGCTCTTTTGTCTGAGAGTTCAGAGACGACCCCATTTTATACCATTGTGGAGCGACTGCGTAAAAAGCGGGAAATTACCATTAGTGAAGTGGCGCGTTTAAAACCACTGTTTGAAACAGAGGCGGACTTAAAAGAATTCCAGGAACGCCACGCTAGAGAAAAAGTGGAGCGAGTTGATATTTCCACAGTAAAAGGACCTTTGTATCTAGGAATTGATGCTGGTTCAACTACATCAAAAGTTGCCTTAGTGGATGAGGACCGAAACCTCGTGTATTCCTTCTATGGTTCCAATGAAGGAAAACCCTTGGACAAAGTGGTGGAAGAAATTAAAAAAGTTTATAGCATACTCCATGACCAAGTTTGGATCGCTAATTCTTGCGTGACAGGTTATGGTGAACTATTAATTAAAGAAGCCTTAGGCGTTGATATTGGTGAAATTGAAACCATTGCCCACTATAAAGCCTCGGATCACTTCCTGCATGGCGTAGATTTTATTTTAGATATTGGTGGACAGGACATGAAATGTCTGCGCATTAAAAATGGAGTAATTGACTCCATTCTCTTAAACGAGGCCTGCTCATCGGGTTGTGGTTCTTTTATTGAAACCTTTGCTAAAGGCCTTAACACAACACCCCAAGGCTTTGCCAAAGAAGCTTTGACCAGTCGGGCACCGGTGGATCTTGGAACTCGCTGTACTGTATTTATGAATTCAAGAGTCAAGCAAGCTCAAAAAGAAGGCGCGAGTGTTGGAGATATTTCAGCCGGTTTATCCTATTCTGTTATTAAAAACGCCTTATATAAGGTGATAAAAATTCGAGACCCCAAAGAAATGGGGGAAAAGATTATTGTTCAAGGCGGAACTTTCCACAATGATGCCGTTCTTAGAGCTTTTGAATTGGTGTCAGGTGTGGAGGCAGTTCGTCCGGATATTGCTGGTTTAATGGGAGCCTATGGAGCCGCTTTAATCGCCCAAGAGCGTTTTGAAGAAGGTTATGTGTCCACCTTGCGTTCCAGTGAAGAAATCAATGATTTCACCTATGAAACTACTATGCGCCGATGCGGCTTATGTGCAAACAACTGCCAGCTCACCATCAATCAGTTCCCAGGGGATAAACAATTTATTTCTGGGAATCGTTGTGAGCGGCCGTTAGGAAATTTGGAACGTTCGACTATTCCAAATGCCTTTGCCTATAAGTTTGATCGAACCTTTAAGCACTACAAATCCCTTAAAAAAGAGGAAGCTAGTCGTGGCGTGGTTGGAATTCCAAGAGTTTTAAACCTCTTTGAAAACTATCCCTTCTGGCACCAAGCCCTCACGCATTTGGGCTTCTCTGTTCTGCTTTCCCCTCAGTCCTCAAAGGGACTTTATGAAATGGGCATTGAAACCATTCCTTCAGAATCCGTTTGTTATCCAGGGAAATTAGTTCATGGTCATATTGAGTGGCTCATCCGAAAAAATCCGGATTTGATTTTCTACCCTTGTGTTACCCATGAACAACAAGAATTTGTCGATGCAGACAATCACTTTAATTGCCCCATTGTAACTTCCTATCCTGAAGTCATCAAAAACAACGTTGACAATTTGATGGGCAATAAGGTGGATTACATGAATCCATTCCTAAACTTAGGAGATCGAGGCAAACTACCAAAGCGACTTTATCAGATTTTTAATTCGAAATTTGGAATCTCCTTAGGGGAATGGGAAGAAGCTTGCCGCATTGGTTTTGCCGAACAAGATGCTTATCGAGCAGATATCCGCGCCTATGGGGAAGAAACCTTAGCTTATATGAAAGAGCATGATATCAAAGGAGTGGTTCTAGCCGGTCGCCCCTACCATATTGACCCAGAAGTTCATCATGGAATTCCGGATGTCATTACATCCTATGGAATGGCGGTCTTAAGTGAAGATGCCGTTTGTCACTTAGATGAGTCAGAAGATTTAGATCTTCGAGGCATTGACCAGTGGGCCTATCACTCGAGACTTTATCATGCAGCTTCAGTAGTTACTCAACAGGACGATTTAGAACTGGTTCAGCTCAACTCCTTTGGTTGTGGCCTTGACGCTGTAACCACAGATCAAGTGCAAGAAATTTTAGCTCGAGTCGGTAAGATTTATACCTGCTTAAAAATTGATGAAGGCAATAACTTAGGCGCAGCCAGAATTCGAATTCGCTCCCTTAAGGCAGCTATGGAAGAACGGCGTCGTAATCATTACGAGCCAGTACTTCAGGAAATCGACTATACTCCAGTCACGTTTACCAAGTCGATGAAGAAAGAACATACCATTTTATCCCCTCAAATGTCACCCATTCATATGCAGTTTATCGAAGCGGCCTTAAACCATTCTGGTTTCAATGTTGAGATTCTGCCAGAGGTTGACAAAGAGGCGGTGGAGGCGGGTCTTAAGTATGTGAACAACGATGCTTGTTATCCCAGTATCCTGGTTACCGGCCAACTGATCCATGCCCTCCAGTCGGGCAAATATGATTTAAACAATACCACCGTTGTGATCACCCAAACAGGAGGCGGCTGCCGGGCCACAAACTATGTGGCTTTCATTCGAAAAGCATTAAAAGATGCCGGCTTTGCAGATATTCCTTGCGTACCCCTTTCAGTTCAAGGTTTTGAAAACCACCCAGGCATGGACTTTGATTTGCCCACCATCTCAAGAGCTGCTCAAGGCATAATCTATGGCGACTTATTAATGCGAGTACTATATCGGGTGCGGCCTTATGAGAAAACCCCAGGGTCTGCCAATGCCTTATATGATTATTGGGTGAACCGCTGTATGCAAAGCTTAGAGAAGGGAAACTTCTTTGAATATGAAAAAAATTGCCGAGCCATCGTAAAGGACTTTGATGAATTTGCAATCCATGAAGACTTAGTGAAACCAAAGGTTGGCCTTGTAGGTGAAATCTTAGTTAAATTTCACCCCACAGCCAACAACTCAGTGGTTGATGTGGTAGAAGCAGAGGGTGCCGAAGCGGTGATGCCTGATTTAACAGATTTCTTCCTATATTCCTCTTTAAATTCAGACTATAAATATAAGAATTTAGGTGGAAAGTTATCTTCAGCCATTACCGGTCACATAGGCATCGCTGGAATAGAGTTTTTCCGGAAAGCCATGAAAAAAGCTTTGAAGAAGTCAAAACGCTTTACGCCACCGGCTTCAATTTATGAATTAGCCAGTAAGACAGAAGAAGTTCTGCAGCTAGGTAACATGACAGGAGAAGGCTGGTTTTTAACCGGCGAAATGTTAGAACTTCTCCATGACGGGGTTCATAATATTATCTGTATGCAACCTTTTGCTTGTCTACCCAACCATGTCACTGGTAAAGGCATGATTAAAAAATTAAGGGAAGTTCATCCTGAAGCGAACATCGCTGCCATTGACTATGATCCAGGTGCTTCGGAGGTTAACCAACTCAACCGTATAAAACTCATGTTATCCGTAGCCTTTAAAAACTTAGAAGGTAAGGAAATCATTGAATTAAACCCTTCTCTTACTAAGAAAGTGGGAAGTGTTTTGGTTGATGTTCTAAGCAAAGAAAGTTATAATGACTATATCGAAGACAATTAAATAGTAAAAAGCGTTTTAGAAAAGAAGAGTAAATTAAAAAAACCTTTAAAGAGAGTGGATCCATTGGCTGAGAGATTTGTAAGGCACGTTTAATTGAAGGTCGCTTTTCGATGCTGTCCCGGTGAACCTATTGTATTAACCGAGACCGGTCTAGATGATCGTTAATTTATGAGTGCCCATGTTACGTGGGAATTAAGGTGGTACCACGGGTCTTCGTCCTTATATGACGAAGGCCCTTTTTGTATATTTTTATACACTTTTTTTAAAATAGTTATTGGGAAGGAGAGAAGTCAATTGAAAAAAGAACGAATGGAACGCCGCATCATTAAATCAGAATATCAAGATGTTCGCCTAAACAGTACCTTGCTGGAACACCCTGACTCCCGGGGTCTTTGCGTAATTTTTCCAGGGAAGCGTTATACGGTGAACAAACCACTGCTGTATTACCCCCTTCGCTTAGCCATGGCTAAAGGTTACAACTTGTTGATTTTATCTTACGGAAAATTCCCTTTAAATGAACGCACCAGCTATACCATGAAGCACCTCATTAAAGGTGTCATTGAGCAGGTACTAGCCGAAGACAGCCAAAGGAAGGATTTGATTTTTATTTCAAAGAGTGTGGGGGCTTTATTTGCCGCAGAAACTGCTGTAGCGATGGGAGAGGGCTATTCTCCTCGCTGTATTTATCTAACGCCCCTTAATCAGATGGTGGAAGCCATGGCAAAAACAGATTTTATGGCCGTTAGTGGCAGTGAAGATCGGCTGTTAGATCATAACAGGGCATTTAAATTACTGGGGGACAAAGAAGACCGGCTAAAGATTGTTCATGGAGCTGACCATAGTCTGAATGCGCCTGTAGTCTACGATTCTCTTCGAATTCTGGAAGAGGTGTTAGACGATATTGATCGATTTATTGAATAAAGTTTATGATGATTTATAATATTTAAATAGATTAGTAAGTTTATAAATAAGAAAGTTGAGGACAAAATATGGAAGATAAACGATTAAAAACGGATCTTGCGACAACCTATGATCCCAAGAAGTTTGAAGAACGATTAACCGCTCACTGGCTTGAGCAGGGTTATTTCACGCCAAGTGTTGATCCGGATAAGAAACCTTATACCATAATGATGCCACCGCCGAATATCACTGGAAAGCTTCATATGGGCCATGCCCTTGACAATGCCCTTCAGGATATTTTGATTCGTTTTCGACGGATGCAAGGCTACTCAGCCCTTTGGTTGCCAGGTCAAGACCATGCCTCCATTGCCACAGAAGTTAAAGTTGAAAATGAACTATTAGATCAAGGCATTGTGAAATCTGAAATTGGTCGCGAAAAGTTTTTAGAACATACTTGGGCTTGGGCCAAAGAATATCGAGGCAAAATCATGGGTCAATTGGATCGTTTGGGTTGCTC
>JAAZGI010000292.1 GCA_012511315.1 Clostridium sp. | reverse complement strand
GATTTGGAGGCTGAAAAATCTTCCGATGTTAAATTAGGAAGTCGAGTGACAATTAAAGAGATCCCAGATGGCAAAGAAGAAACTTATACCATCGTAGGAACCATTGGCGCCGATCCACACAATTATATGATTTCTAATGATTCTCCCATTGGAAGAGGTTTAATGGGAAGTGAAAAAGGGCAAGAAGTATTCATTACTACGCCCCGAGGAACAATCAAAGTAAAAATTCTTGATGTTAACTAAATAACGCTAACCAAATATTCCATATAATCGAATTAGAACGATCAAGCCAAAGACCATAGAAACAGGGGGGAAAATGTTTAAGATTAAAAATTTTGAAAACAATGACGATGTACGAATTCTTGAGGAGCGAGGACCGTTTAAGGTGGTTGAGTACAAAAGAGATTTAAGTGTCAACCACAGTTCGGCTCAAGAAGCTTATTATGCCTCTCAAATGAATGTGCGACGACGACAGTTAGTTTGTGATGTAGATCAATCCAACATTACAGTGCAAGCTGGTGCAATGCAATGGATGGCCGGTGATATGAAGGCAACCACAGGGGTGAAGGGCGTGGGTGATTTTATAGGCAAATCGATTCGTGGGAAGATGACAAATGAGTCAGCGATAAAGCCTGAATACACTGGATCTGGCCTGTTAGTTTTAGAGCCCACTTATAAGCATATTTTGTTAATTGATGTGGATGACTGGAATGGATCCATTGTCATTGAAGATGGTTTATTTTTGGCCTGTGATTCAGACTTAAAACACAAAGCCGTAATGCGCTCAAATATTTCCTCAGCAGCACTCGGTGGCGAAGGATTGTTTAATTTAGGACTTCACGGCGGTGGGGTTGTTGCATTAGAATCCTACGTCCCTCGCGAAGAGCTAATTGAAATTGAATTAACCAATGATGTACTAAAAATTGATGGCAATTTAGCAATTGCTTGGTCCGGAAGTTTAGAATTTAAGGTGGAGCGATCAGGTAAATCCTTAATTGGATCAGCTGCTTCAGGAGAAGGATTGGTTAATGTATACCGAGGAACCGGGCGAATCCTCATGGCACCTGTTCTTCGATAACATTCGAATCTATTTTTTAGTGAATTTAAGAAACGTGCCGTAGAGATAGGGCAGGCTATCTAAATGAACGGTTTAAAGACAAGGAGAAAAAATGAAATTTGGCATGAGAAAACCGAGTTTAAAAAAATCTTTGAGAGCTCGAACTACAGGAAAAGCAAAGCGTAAAGTTAAGAAAGCTATTGTGCCTGGTTATGGTAAAAAGGGTATGGGTTGGCTGAAAAACCCGAAGCGAGCTGCCAAAAACAAAATCTATAAGAAAACGACCTTTAGCTTTTGGAGCTTATTTAAATAATCATTCACAATGAGGTCTCGGAAGTGTATATACTCTTATTCAATCGTTTGGACTTTGGTGAGAAACATTCTAATTATGTTTTAATAAAAAGAGATAAAAAGAGGTGGCAGGTCTTATTTTAAAGAACTGCCACCTTTTTACAGAGGAAATATATTTTTTATCAATTTCATTTATCAATTTTCGTTGGTTGAAATCCAATGAAAGGGTTAAAACAAGTAAGATTAAGCTTATGCCATCACATCTTTTTTATTAAAGGCATAATAGGCGATAGCAATCATCAGCACCACATAAACTGCATTAACAGTGGCCGAGAAGGTAAGACTGATACCTTCGACTGGAGAAAAATTTCCAGGGAGG
>JAAZGI010000291.1 GCA_012511315.1 Clostridium sp. | reverse complement strand
TGCCGAATTTCTTCAAGAAAGTCTGAGCTTAAAGCGTTCAAGGTTTCCGGAGAATTTAAGGTTAATAGTCCAATGCCGGCTCTATCTTCAAAATTTACTTTAGCCAACTTTCATCTCCTCTAAATCATCGCTCACAATGAGTTTTGCTTCGGTGGCAGCTTGAACTTCTTCCACCGTAAACTCAGGGTTAATTTCAATAAGCTTAATACCATCTTCAGTAATTTTCATGACACCCATTTCAGTTACAATTAAGTCCACTGCATGGGAAGCTGTTAAAGGCAAGTTGCAGTCTTTCAAAATCTTCAGATTCCCTTTATTAGTATGCTCCATCGCTACGATCACTCGTTTAGCACCCTCTACAAGATCCATAGCTCCACCCATACCTGGTACCATTTTGCCTGGAATCATGTAGTTGGCAATATTGCCCTTTTCGTCAACTTGCAGAGCACCTAAAACAGTCATATCTAAATGACCGCCACGAATGATGCAAAAGCTCATAGCAGTATCGAAGAAGGCACCTCCTGGACGAATGGAGGATGGGAGTCCACCAGCGTTGACAATATACTTATCAGGCTCTGTTGGACTAGGGCCAAGGCCTGTAAATCCATTTTCAGACTGAAAGGTAACGCTAATGCCCTCTGCTACATAGTCACTCACCATGGTGGGAAGGCCAATTCCTAAATTAACTAAATCCCCGTCTTTTAATTCTTGAGCCACACGTTTGGCAATAAAAGCTTTCATTTGATCTCGATCCATCATTTATACCTCCACCATGTAGTCTACAAATATACCAGGTAGTCGAACATCATTCTGGTTGATTGCTCCCACCGGTACGATTTCAAGGGGTTCCATTATTACGGTATCCGCTGCCATTGCCATCACGATATTAAAAGTCTGGGTTGAGCCATGATAAACAGCATTGCCAAACTCATCTGCTTTGGACGCGAAAATTAAAGCCACATCGGCTCGTAAAGGTTTTTCAAGGAGATAGGTTTCACCATCCACCTCGATTTTCTCTTTACCGTCCTCTACTCTCGTATCAAGACCCGTCTTCGTAAGAACACCACCCAAGCCAGCTCCCGCTGCTCTAATTTGTTCTACTAGGGTTCCCTGTGGCGTTAAGATGACCTCTGTCTCACCACTATTCATTTGGTTCCCAGTCTCCCGATTGGTTCCAATATGGGAGGTGATTACTTTTTTAATTTGATGGTTTGCAATCAGCTTACCAATTCCCTGATCTACATAGGAAGTGTCGTTGGCAATTAATGTTAAATCTTTTTTTCCGCTTTCAACTAATGCGTCTACTAAAGTTTCCGGTGTTCCTGCATTCAGAAATCCACCAATCATGATGGTCTGGCCATCCTCGATTTTTGCGATCGCATCGCTTAAAGAAATTCTTTTTTTCATTCCTTGCTGGTCCTCTCTTTATTTTATAGTGCTATTAAACGGCTGGTTATTATCTGTTCTTGTTGATTGCCATTTAAAAAACGTTTCCATTGTAATGCAAAAAAAAACGAGACAGATAAGTCCTTTATTTTTTCATTTCGATCTTAAAGGGTCAAGCCTTCCTCTCCCATCTTAATCGATAGAGACCTTGGGCTGCAACCTAATCCATTAAGTAAGAAGTCCCCCAGAGGCAAAAACAAATCTTACCCCTGGGGAATTCAATAATTTAGCTTTGGAAGTAACTGGCCTTTTTACGAGCAATCTCCTCGGTTACGAGGGGAATAATTTCTAAGGCGTCACCTACAATTCCTAAGTTAGCAACTTGGAAGATTGGAGCCGATTCATCGGTATTAATGGCGATGATGAAATCACTTTTCTCCATACCGGCCAAATGCTGGACAGCACCTGAAATACCACAAGCCACATAAATCTTAGGTTTAACCGATTTTCCGGTTTGACCAACTTGTAATTCTTTATCAATGAAGCCGGCATCCACTGCTCCACGAGATCCTGAAACCTCTGCGCCAATCTTAGCGGCAGCTTCCTTCAACACTTCGAAGTTATCACCAACACCGCGACCTCCTGAAATCAGGATATCTGCTTTGGTAATGTCAGCATGCTTAAGTTCCTTATGAATGGTATCCATGATTTTAGTTTTGGCTGCGTAGTTTGGCGTCTCAAGGGTCAAGTCTTCCACTTTTGGATCAATGCTTTCCTTACGATCATTTAAAATCATAACGCCAGGTCGAATGGTAGCCATTTGCGGCTTGGTTCGCTCACATACGATGGTGGCGAAAAGATTCCCACCAAAGGCTGGACGAGTAACCATCAGTAAAGACGAATCTTTATCTTCCGTTAAATCAAGCTTGGTCGCATCAGCCGTTAAACCCGTTTCGCAAACGGAAGCCACTCGAGGTGCTAAATCCCGTCCCATAACCGTTGCTGGGAAAAGGAACACATCGGGGCGTTTTGTTTCAATTAACTGCTTCATAAGTTCTGCATATAAAACAGAGTCATATTCAATCAAAGATTCACTGTGAATCTTAATAACGCGATCTGCACCGTAACGGAAAATCTCATCAATCTGCTCTTGCGGTTCATCGCCGATGACCACACCCACAATGTCATAGTTTAAATCAGGACGCTTGGCCACAAGCCTAGTCGCCTCAGAAACTAATTCACAGGAAGCTTCCACCAATTTATGGTGTTGGAATTCACATAAAACGAAAATATCTTTGTAATTCATATGCCGCCCCCCTATATAAAGTTCTGTTCGGATAATACACTGATAATCCGGTTCTTGGCTTCATTTGCGTCAATTTTAAGAACTTCGATTTCTGAAGACCTCTGGTTTGCAAAGGACTTAAAGACCTTGGTTGGAGAGCCGGTTAATCCGACTTCCTCTTTCGTAAGCTCTAATTCTGTATTGGTAATGGTTTGAACATCTTTATCAAAGGCTTCAAATATGCCACGCATATTCATATACCTTGGCTTGATGACTGTTGCTAACATGGTGATGACGCCTGGCAACTTCATTTCAATGGTTTCCAGTCGGTCTTCCAATTCTTTCACAACAACAATTTTATCTTTCGTCAGCTCTTTGATTTCCTCAACATAGGTGACCTGTGGCAATTCCATCTTGGCCGCCACCTGTGGCCCTACTTGAGCGGTATCGCCATCAATCGCTTGACGACCACATACAATTAAGTCAAAAGAACCAGCTTCTAAAGCTTTAGCCAACACATTGGATGTGGACCAAGTGTCAGAACCAGCAAAGGCTCGGTCTGTTATCAATGCACAATGATCAACGCCCATGGCATATAACTCTCTCAGCATATTGACTGCTTGAGGAGGTCCCATGGAAAAGACGGTTACTTCAATATCAGGATTTTTATCCTTTAGACGTAAGACCGCTTCCACTCCGGCTAAATCGTCGGGATTGGTGATGGTTGGAACACCAGCCCGAATCAAGGTTCCCGTAACTTTATCAACCTGCATTTCCGTGGTATCCGGAACTTGTTTAACTAATACTGCTATTTTCATATCTATTACCTCAACATGGATGCAGAGATAACCATTCTCTGAACCTCAGATGTACCTTCGTAGATTTCTGTAATCTTGGCGTCTCTCATTAGGCGCTCAACGGGATAATCCCGCGTGTAGCCATAGCCACCGAACAGTTGCACTGCCTTTGTGGTTACTTCCATGGCAGTTTCCGATGCGAAGAGCTTAGCCATTGCAGCTTCTGTGCTGTACTTAGCCCCTTGATCTTTGACAACCGCCGCACGGTAAACCAATAATCTGGCGGCATCAACTTTCGTTTGCATATCCGCTAATTGGAACTGAGTGTTTTGAAATTTAGCCAAGGATCGACCAAACTGCTTACGCTGTTTTACATACTCAACGGTTTCATCAATTGCGCCTTGAGCAATTCCTAAAGCCTGAGCTGCAATTCCGATCCGTCCACCGTCTAAAGTTTGCATGGCAATTTTAAAGCCTTTACCAACTTCGCCTAGTAAATTTTCCTTTGGAACCTTTACATTGCGGAAAATTAATTCCGTTGTGGCTGATGCTCGGATACCCATCTTTAATTCTTTTTTTCCTATGGTAAAGCCTTCCATTTCCTTTTCCAGGATGAAAGCACTAATTCCTCTCGTTCCCTTGCTGCGGTCGGTTATGGCAAAAATTACATAGATATCAGCCACACCACCATTGGTAATAAATATTTTCGTACCATTAAGGAGGAAATGATCCCCTTTGTCTTCGGCAAAGGATTGTTGGGTCGCTGCATCCGTACCAGCATTAGGTTCTGTTAAGCCAAAGGCTCCCAATTTTTCACCCGTTGCTAAAGGTCTTAAATACTTTTCTTTTTGTTCTGGTGTACCAAAAGCTTCAATTGGCCAGCCAGCCAAGGATGTATGCGCAGAAACTACAACGGCATGAGTTCCACACTTTTTCCCCAATTCTTCTACGCATAACACGTAGCTTAGATTGTCCCCGCCAGCTCCACCGTACTCCTTGGGAAAGGGAATCCCCAATGCTCCAATTTTACCTAATTCTTTTACTGTTTCAGACGGAAATCGCTCTTCTTCGTCGATTTCGTGGGCAATGGGTGCAACTTCTTTTTCCGTAAATTCCCGGATCACTTTTTGCACCAATGCCTGTTTTTCATTTAATCTAAAGTCCATACAATCACCTCATATACGCTCTGTCTCAATGTTAACAAATTGATAATTTACAATCAACTAGCAGGGATCAAAAAAGGAAGTTTCACATTAAATACTAGCTTTTGATAAATCTTTCGCAATATAACCAAACTCCCGCCAACGGTTTTACCTGTAATTTAAACGACTACATTTCAATTCTTAATGAGGGCATGACAAATACTTAACTATTAGGATATATCCTGTTTAAAATTCAAATCTCGCCAGTTTTTTATCCAAACATCTAAGACACAATATAAAACAGCCTACGACTTGGGCGCAGGCTGCTTTATATGAAAATCATTAAATTACTCGAGGATATTATTTGATCCCCACTTTACTATTCACACTTTTCCCAGATTGTTGTAACACCCATACCACCACCGATACAAAGCGTCGCAAGACCTTTTTTATAATTTTCGTTCTTCATCATCTCGTGAACAAGGGTAACAATGATTCGTGCACCACTAGCTCCTACTGGATGACCTAAAGCAATAGCGCCTCCATTGACATTGACTTTCTTCATATCAAAATCAAGATCACGAGCTACAGCGATTGACTGGGCTGCAAAGGCTTCATTGGCTTCGATAAGATCTATATCTGACATCTCAAGGCCGGCTTTATTTAGTGCTTGTTTTGTTGCTGGAACCGGACCAATTCCCATAATCTCTGGTGCGACTCCACCTTGGCCCCATGAAACCAACTTAGCAAGAGGTTTTAATCCATATTTTTCAACGGCTTCGCCTGAGGCTATAACAAGGGCTGCAGCTCCGTCATTGATTCCTGAAGCATTGCCAGCGGTAACTCGTCCATCCTTCTTAAACACCGTGGAGAGGCGCCCAAGAGCTTCCATGGAAGTCCCACGTGGGTACTCGTCAGTTTTAAATTCGATGGTGTCTCGTTTAACTCGAACTGGAACAGGAACGATTTCATCTTCAAATTTACCTTCTGAAATGGCCTTGGCAGCCTTTTCTTGAGAATTTAAAGCAAACTGATCCAGCTCCTCACGGCTAATGTTCCATTGATCACAAATATTTTCTGCTGTAACACCCATGTGATAGTTGTTAAAGACATCTGTTAAGGCATCGTTAACCATGGTATCAATCATCGTTGCATTTCCCATTCTGGCACCCCAACGAGCAGTTGGCACGGCATAAGGAGCAGCTGACATATTTTCGGTACCCCCAGTTAGGATCACATCAGCATCACCAGAACGAATGGCTCGAGCAGCTTCAATTACAGTTTTCATTCCTGAACCACAAACCATATCTACTGTAAAAGCTGGAATTGTATCTGGAACTCCTGCTCCGATAGAAACTTGACGAGCAATATTTTGTCCCAAGCCCGCTGGTAGAATACAACCAAATATAACTTCATCTAATTGATCTGGAGTTATATTTGCGCGCTCAATGGCAGCTTTTGCCACAATGGTTCCAAGCTGTGGAGCTGGTACACCCTTCAAACTACCACCGTAACTTCCAATTGCTGTTCTACAGCAGCTTACTAAATAGACTTCTTTCATTTCCTTCCTCCTACAAAAGTTAATAAAAATGAGCTTTCCCAAGGAAACTATTTCCTCTCATTACTTGTTTCAACAAAACATAGTACTTTTTCACACCTAGTTTTCTTTTCTGCTATTAGTTCTTCTAAAAGAAAACGTTTCATATTTGCTCAGTCCAAATTATTGTATCACCTTTTCGAAACAATTTCAGTGATAACCGCGGCATTACTAAATTGTGATTTCCAAACCTAATGGACACAACAATAGATTTATCTGTAAGAGCATCTATTTTAAATAATGATCCTATTATCCGCTCTGAGAATTGTTGTTAGGAAATCCCCCTCTAAGACCTTAAAATGGCAACTGAGTTCACTTAACATATCAGCGAACCGGTAAAATTTATCCGATCTTTCTGTCGATTAGCATAGATTAAGCTCTAAATTCGTATTAAGATGAAATTAATAAGTGGGTATTGCAGGAGCCGAAAATTACACATCAATAGCATATTCATGAATTTGACCTGTAAAAGTTTGCAAATTCAAATTATTGTTGAAGGAGGTTTACCATGGCCACCCTATTTGATTATCTCCAATGGCGAGGAGATTTAGAGTTCTCTCAAGACGGACTCAATGAAGTGGACAGTTTGATTTTTTCAAACCTTGCCTATCTCCGCCTTGATGGAATTGTTTCTACTGAAATAACAGATTCTCCCATTCCCTTGGCCCAAATCGCCGAGCATTTTTCTAAGACAGACCCAACTCATCCAGACTCAAGCAACTACTATTATCCGGAAAAAATCAACAAACTTCTGCGTGAGACAGCCAATACTAAGCGTTTTAAAGAGGTTCATCTCCTCGCCTACATGAATCGATTAGACTATAAATGCTCCAATCAATTTTCTGCGGTGGTTTTTACCCTTGGCAATGACCATTCTTATATTGCCTTTCGTGGCACTGATAACTCTATTGCTGGCTGGAAAGAAAATTTCCTCATGAGTTTTACCGAGGAAGTCTTAGCCCAGAAACAAGCAGTGTCTTATGTGAATCATATTGCCAATCAGTTGGATGGAACTTTTTATCTTGGTGGTCATTCCAAAGGTGGAAACCTTGCTGTTTATGCTGGAGCAAACGTTAAGCCTGAAGTACAAGACCGAATCCTAAAGATTTTCAGCAATGACGGTCCTGGCTTTCTCGCCAGTGTCGTCGAAAGTGAGGGGTATAAAAAAATATCTCATAAGGTAAAATCCATCATCCCCAAATC
>JAAZGI010000044.1 GCA_012511315.1 Clostridium sp. | reverse complement strand
TATGGTCTAATTGTAACCCTATCTTTATCTATGGTGCTATCTGCTTGTGCAGCTCCTGCCTCACCTGGGTCCTCAACAACCAATGGCTCTGAAACCACCACAACAACAGAAACTTCTACTGGTGAAATCACAACCACTGAATGTACCACCGCAATTGAATCTACCACAGCAGAATCAACAACTACTGAATCAACGGATTCAGAGACGGATTCTAACGCTCCTGCTTCAGCCCTTGAGCTTTTAAACGCTATCTGGGCAAGCTATCCTGAAGTCGATCAATTCCCAGCTGGTGGTGGCGATGCTTCGGAAGAAAATATGAACATGGACGGCCCAGGTACCTTTAGCCTAGATGACTTGTCAGCCCTTGATAATGTATTGGGTCTCCCTCAAGATGTTGGCACTTCCATTGATGATGCCGCTTCCTTTGTTCATCTGATGAATGCCAACACCTTTACCTCTGGCGCCTTCCATACCACCGATGACATTACAGTGGAAGATCTTGCTACCAAACTACAAGAAAACATTCAAACTCGTGAGTGGATGTGTGGTTTTCCTGAAAAACTGTTGATCCTATCCATTGGTGATTATACCGTGTCTGCTTTTGGTAATGGCGATTTGATTGAAGCTTTTAAGACCCATGTCACAACCACTTTTCCTGATGCCAAGATTCTAGTGGAGGAGCCCATTCAGTAAAGGAGTTCCCATGGTATTTTCTAGTCTGACCTTTTTATTTTATTTTCTGCCGGGAGCCTTATTACTTTACTTTTTAGCTCCTGCGCGGTGGAAAAACTTTACCTTGTTCCTGTCCAGCCTAATCTTTTACGGCTGGGGGGAGCCTCGTTCGCTTTGGATTCTTTTGCTCAGTCTTTTCATCGGCTACCAAACGGGATTACTGATTGACAAAAACCGTGGCACAAAGAAAAGCTTTTATTGGCTGATTTTATCCGTCACTTTTTCTCTGGGAGTCTTAGGTTTATTTAAGTATGCTGACTTTATATTAGCTAGTCTTAGCAATCTAACCAACCTACCAATTAAACCTCTAAATCTCAAACTACCCATTGGCATTAGCTTTTATACTTTTCAGATGATGAGCTATACCATCGATGTACATCGCGGCTCGGTCAAGATCCAGCGCAGCTTCGTTGATTTAGCTGCTTACATCACTATGTTCCCTCAATTAATCGCCGGTCCCATAGTGCGCTATGCTGATATTGAGCCGCAACTTAAAGTTCGCGACCATCAGCTTGCTAACATCAGCCAAGGCTTGCGTCGTTTCCTGTTGGGCTTAGGCAAAAAAGTACTCCTCGCTAACACCTTAGGAGTTCTAGCGCAAACAGCTCGTAGCAGTCAAGATTCTTCCGTTCTCTTTCTTTGGCTTTATGCAGTATCGTTTAGCTTGCAACTTTATTTTGACTTTTCCGGTTATAGTGACATGGCCATTGGCCTTGGCGGAATTCTCGGTTTTCAATTTATGGAAAACTTCAATTATCCCTTTATAGCCAAAAGCATTACGGACTTTTGGCGTCGCTGGCACATTTCCTTAGGCAGTTGGTTCCGAGATTATGTCTATATTCCTCTGGGCGGTAGTCGTACCACCTCTATTCTTTGGATTCTCAATCTTTTAATCGTCTGGGGACTAACTGGTCTTTGGCACGGTGCTGCTTGGACCTTTGTTCTCTGGGGTTTATATTTTGCTTTGCTTTTATTGATCGAAAAAATTTGGTTAAAAAATTGGCTGGAACTATCCAAGGCCTTACGTCACATCTATGTCTTATTTCTGGTCATGATAAGCTTCATTTTATTTGACTCGGCGGACTTGTCCTTAGCATTAATCCGAATCGGGGGGCTCTTTGGCGCCAATGGACTACCCTTAGTATCTGTTACCGCTCTGTATCAATTAAAAAGTAATGCCTTGCTTTTACTCATAGCGGCTATTGGTGCAACGCCCTGGCCAAAACAATGCTATCAACGCTTGGCTAATAGTCGCTTCCAAAAAGTATTATCCCTTTCCGAAACCCCCATCCTCTTCGGCCTAGCTTTATCCGTAACCGCCTTTCTAGTGGACGGCTCCTTTAACCCCTTTTTATATTTTCGTTTCTAGGAGGCCTTATGAAAAAAATGAATCATCTGTTATTGATCGGGCTTTTAGCTGCCTATGTCTTAGTCTTCACCCTTTGGTCTGCCTTGAAGCCACCACAAAGTATTTCTTTAAGCGAACGACGACCACTAAATCAAGCTCCTACTCTAAGCATTGAAACCCTATCCTCTGGGCAGTTTATGGACAAGATGGAGCCTTATTTGCAAGATCAGTTTCCCCTGCGTGAACCATTTCGCCGATTAAAATCTCTTATTACTTTTAACCTTCTTAAGCAAAAAGATCACTACGGGATTTATGTTCATGATGGAGTAGCCGCCAAGCTAGAAACTCCCATGGCTCCCAATCGAATTCCCTATTTAGCAGGCACCTTTCAAGGTCTCATTAATCATGAACTAAAAGACAGCCAAGGGAGAATTTGGTTTGCTTTAATCCCTGATAAGTCTCAGTATCTAGCTCCAGCTGCTGGATTACCCACTGCCAATCATGAAGACATCTTGGAACAACTGCAGCAGGAACTAGATCACGTGAACATCTTAGATTTAAAACCTCAGCTTAGCTTAAAGGATTTTTATCGGACTGATTTACACTGGCGCCAGGAAGCCCTTCTTCCCTTAGCCAATTATTTAGCGAAAGAGATGGACATCTCTTTCAATAGTAATTACCAAAGCCAAACCCTAGACAATCCCTTTTATGGTGTCTATCAGTCCCAAGCAGCTTTAAGCCTGCCCGCAGACACCGTCCACTATTTAACCAATGAGAAATTGGCTGCTATTAAAGTGTTTGATTTTGAAACTCAAAAAACTACTTCCATCTATGATTTAGAAGCCGGCGCTGGCGTAGACCCCTACTCTTTATTTTTATCCGGTGCCAAAGCGCTTTTAACCTTGGAGAATCCCAACAGTACAACCAATCGTGAACTCATCGTTTTTCGCGACTCCTTTGGCTCCAGTCTCATTCCACTTTTAGCCCAAGGCTACTCCAAAATTACCCTGGTTGATATTCGATACATCGCCCCATCTCGCCTCAAGCACTTAGTCTCCTTCCAAGGCCAAGACATTCTCTTCCTCTACAGTGCACAGGTCTTAACCGATGGCTCCTTCCTACAGTAGCAAGCCTTGAACTTATACCAAGAAAAGAAAATGAATCCACTTAAGTTTTGACTTATTTTTAGACCCTTTCCTTGTCATTTCCCTTCTCATTTCCCTCGCAGCATTTCATCAACTATTTCCATTAAACAGTGCTTTTCACTAGAAAGGTTCTAAAGCTTGCCCAACTAGTCTCACTTTCGTATCCAAAAATTACAAACCCCTTTTAGACAAGGAAGGAATGACGATTTGTAATACATTCCAATAAGACGTAAAGTTTAGCCTTTTTATCGCCTTTTTACAGCCCTTTTACAGCCTTTTTATCGCCTTTTTATCGCCTTTTTATATAACATTTTAAATTGAAGAAGCGGGAGTTTGATGTCTTAATGACACCAAACTCCCGCTTCTTTAGATTATTTTTCCCTGATTTGCTAATCTTCGGCTTTTATTTCCAGGGTTTGATCTTAACTGAAAGTGAAACAACTTTGATTTAAGCTAGGTTACGATCCAGTATGGCGTTACAGAAGAAGGTTGCTACATCATCGGCATATTTGCCGGGACCAAAGCCACCGTCAAAACCAATTTCCTTGGCTAAATCATTGCTAATACGAGGACCACCAGCAATCAAAATAAATTGGTTGCGAAGACCTTTAGCTTCTAATAATTCCACCAGTTCCGTCATGTTTTGCACATGAACATCTTTCTGGGTTACGGTTTGAGAAACCAACAAAACATCGGCTTTTAGTTTGAGAGCTTCTTCGATAAACTCCTCATTTGGAACTTGAGAACCTAGATTATAGGCCTCAACCATGTCGTAGCGCTCCAAGCCAAAGTGACCGGCATATCCCTTCATATTCATGATGGCATCGATTCCCACCGTATGGGCATCTGACCCCGTACTGGCACCTACGACAACAATTTTACGGCCAATCCGTTCCCGAATAAAATCATCGGTTTCCGGCATGGATAATACCGTCTGCTCAATGACTTCCACCTTGATTTCATCTAAATTTACGGTATGACTAACCGCGCCGTAGACCACATAATTGGTGAACTCTTCATCCAAGGGAATGTGAGCGGCAATCAAGGGAGCGGTGATGCCCATTTTAATGGCTAATTGCTTAGCCGCTTCCACCCCTCGGTCATCATCCTTGATGGGTAAGGTAAAGCTTAACTGGACTTGACCGTCATTCATGGTGTCCCCATAGGGGCTAACCTGGGTCCGATCAAAGTGCTGATCATAATCCTTACTTTTTGTACTATATAATCCTGAGCTCATTTACTCACCTCTTCCCAAAAACAAATTGATAAATGGATTAAAGTAGTTGGTATCTTTTTGAACCACACCATCTAAGCCCTTGCCCCGATCCATTCCCCGCTTGATTCCGGCGAACTTGCCTTGGGCTAAGGTTTCAAACAAGCCTTCCCGCTCAATCTCTTTCAAAATGCTGGTTGCATCAGCTAATACATCTTTGGCTCTGGTTTGAATCATACCATCTTCTTTAAAGGTAATTTCTTCCCCCAGATCTGCCATGGTACGGAAGATATAAGAGGCATTGTCAATGGAGATAGCTCGCTCCGACATGTAGGGCGTGTGGATGGCTTCACTGATCATGCCCAATAAATGTATTTTTTGTCCCGTCATAATAGTAACGATATTAAACAAGGTATCTTGAACCTGTCCTTTAAAAATATCCCCTGTTTTAAATTTAGTCGGTGGCATGTATTTTAAAGGAGCTTCGGGGAAGATTTCACGGGCCATTTGAGCTTGAGCCAATTCATAGACAAAGGCATTGGGTAGGTCTGGATCCATTTCAAAGGCATGGCCTAGACCCATTTGCTCTTCCGGTAAGCCTGCCATTAAGGCAAACTGCTCATTGATAAACTGAGAAGCCAGCACGGTGTGAGCTTCTTCAAAGGCATCTGCGGTGGTTAAGTAGTTGTCTTCCCCTGTATTGATAATGACGCCGGCATAGCCATTAATCATGCGAGAGAAGTATTGGTCAATCATCGTCCGTTTCATATTGATATCACGGAATAGGATACCGTACAGAGCATCATTGAGCATAACATCTAAGCGCTCAATGGCTCCCATGGCGGCAATTTCCGGCATACATAAACCCGAGCAATAGTTGCAAAGTCGGATATAGCGTCCTAATTCTTCACCCACCTCATCCAAAGCGGCCCGCATTAAACGGAAGTTTTCTTGAGTCGCTACGGTACCACCAAATCCTTCGGTGGTTGCACCATGGGGAACATAGTCTAAAAGACTCTGACCGGTGGTGCGGATCACGGCAATTACATCAGCTCCCTGGCGAGCGGCTGCCTTGGCCTGAGTAATATCTTCATAGATATTACCAGTAGCTACAATTAAATATAAATAAGGGCCTTCTTTATCACCAAAGCGCTGGAGATAATCTTCTCGCACACTGCGATTTTCTTTAATCTTAGCCACCGCTGCTTCCGCTAAAGGATTAATCGTCTTTCTAATCTCTTCATAAGATGCCACCGGTAAAGTGGTTAGGTCCATTTCTCCCTTGTCAATGGCTTCGGCAATTTCTTGAGGTGTTTTACCTGTTTGAATGATGGCATTTGCTAAGTAGAAGCTAATGCCTGTGGCCAAACCATTTTTTTCTTTTAGATGGTCCACCACCACATTGGGTAGAGGCACCTGGTCTTCATTTACACCATCAATCCCCAATAATCGACAGATGGTTCGCTCCACCGTTACGGTGGTATGGCGTTCAACAAAGGATTGGGTGTCCTCGGCGATGGCCTTGGCTAGCGCTCTGGCTTCAGCGATGGTCGCTTCATTTAAGTTTAATTTACTCATATTCATCTCCTAGGATTCTTTTGATTTTCCCCATTAGACTTGGATCCGTCCCTAACAGTTCCATCACTTGGATGGCTTCTTTAGGAACTTTCGTTTCCGAGGAAACTTCTCGAATCCGGTAGTCCATGTTTCGTTCTAAAGCGGCGATGGCGTCTCTTGGCTCGCGGCCGCTGGAAGTGTCTAAATTGTTTTCTAATATATTTTTTAAGCCCATAATCTGAAAGTGTCGCATTCCGTCTTCCGGCACATCGGGTAAATGGGTCGCCACAAAGAAATAATCGTCTCCCGCCATAAAATGACGGCACAAAGCTTTCACAATGGCTTGAGCTTCTCGCGGATTGGTTCCCCGGGCTGGTTCATCTAAAAGGATTAGCCCACAACCGGTTTCGGCTTGTTTTAAGAGCTCATTAATTTCTAATACTTCTACCCCAAAACTAGATAAACCCTTGGTCACATCTTGACCATCTTCGCCCCCATAATGGACAAAGTCTAAGAGCTTTAAATGAGCGCTCTGAGCTGGTAGATAATACCCTAAGCGAAACAGCTCTACTTGAAGGAGAAAAGTTTTTAAAGTAATGCTTTTGCCCCCCATATTAGCACCCGTCAAGATAGCACTGCCTGGGCTTAAACTTAAAGTTAGGGGTTCCATGTCTCCGCCTCGTTCTTGTAAGACCGATTGAACCATAGGGTTGATCATCTCTGTCAAGCTAAGCTGGTCATTTTCTGAAAACTCTGGTCGGATACATCCACGTTTCCAGGCATAGTCAGCCTTGGCAATGCGGTGATCCAAAACCCCCAGCTCTTTCATATTCCATTGGAGGGCTTCC
Source organism: Clostridium sp. (assembly GCA_012511315.1). Lineage (GTDB taxonomy): Bacteria > Bacillota > Clostridia > Clostridiales > Clostridiaceae > JG1575. Next base: position 506 of record JAAZGI010000044.1, on the reverse strand, counting down.
TGCCATTGGCTTAATTCTTGTGACAAATTTTCACGAACTTGCCAAATTAACTCTTCGAGCTCCTGTGCTAACTTCTGCTGATCCACTGTATAGTCCGGATGGTGAAATCCTCTTTGATCTAGCTTAGCCTTTTCTTCACGAAACTTTTTAAGTTCTGGAGAATAGGCATTGTAATAATGAAAGGTCAAAAGCCCCGTCCCCTCTGGATCCAATAATTTGGTGGCAGGAGAGAGATCTTTTAAATCAATGGTAAGATCTAAGTTTTCCAAGTGCTTACGAATTCGCTGGCTATAGGCCGCAAAGAGTTTGATTTCAAAGAACTCCACTTCATCTAATACATGGTTTAGCCCCAAGCGCTCCACGGAGCCTGATATATCTTTCATCAAGCAAAAGGTATGCATCATTCCCCGTAAGGCCCCGGACTCTAAGTAGGAGATGCACTGTTCAATTTCTTGGTGCTCTAGTTTTAAATCAGCCTCTTGGCCTGGTTTAAATGGCTTTAAAGC
>JAAZGI010000290.1 GCA_012511315.1 Clostridium sp. | reverse complement strand
TTGGCAATGAGGGCCGTCACCAGCTTGAGGATGTCTTTTTCACTCTTGATGTAGGCAAAGGGATTGTAGTGCATGGATTTGCTGAAGTTGATGGTATTGAGGATCTTGATCTTGTAGCCTTCCCTCAGGAGAAGCTGTCCGCATTCCACTACGACGCCGCCCTTGGGATCGGTGACCACATAGCTGGAATGGCACTGCATGAGGTTCGGCTTCAGCCAAAACCGCGTCTTGCCAGACCCGGAACCTCCCACCACCATGACGTTTTTGTTGCGTGCCAGCCTTGGGTCCTTGGGCCGGTTGTTCATGGTCAGGCTCTCTGTCTCCGTGAGGATAACGTTGTTACGAAAGGTGGGATCAATAAAGGGCTTAATGTCCTCGGGTCTACCCCAGTAAGCGTTTTGTCAAGTACCTTTTCTTATTTATTGACGCAACTTTTTGACATAAAAAGTAATTTGTGTCATACTTTTCATACAAATCATACTTTAGGTCAGGAGGTAGTAATATGAAACACCCAGAGGGAAAATATGCTTGGACAGTTAAGGTAGGAGAAAAAGGACAGTTTGTTATTCCTAAAGAAGCCCGTGATGTTTTCAACATTAAGCCCGGTGATACTTTAATCGTCCTTGCAGATATAAATAAAGGTATAGCAATTCCACCTAAAAATATGTTCGAACCTTTGATGGATATGATTTTCAATGAAAATGCAGAGAAGGAGGACAAAAGATGAATGCCATCATCATTAAAGAGCTTACAAAAAAATATGGCAGTGTAGTAGCCGTAAATAATCTTAATTTAATAATTGAACAAGGAGAGTTATTTGCCTTACTTGGTGTAAATGGTGCAGGAAAAACCACAACGATTAAAATGTTATCTTGCTTGATAAAACCCACAAGTGGTGATGCTTTGCTTCTTGACGACAGCATTATCTCAAATCCTCATGCGATAAAAGAGAAAACAAATATCTCACCACAGGAAACAGCGGTAGCCGCAAATTTATCTGTTTTAGAGAATTTGGAACTTATTGCAGGAATATATGGACAAGATAGTAAAACAGCAAATAAAAATGCCTATGAAATAGCACAAAAGTTTGGTTTAGAAAGTGAATTGAATAAAAAAGCCAAAAATTTATCAGGTGGAATGCAACGGCGTCTTTCTATCGCTATGGCTCTGATTTCAGAACCACAGATTTTGTTTTTAGATGAACCAACTTTAGGACTTGATGTCTTGGCTCGTCGTGAACTATGGGCTTCCATCAAATCATTAAAAGGAAAAGTTACAATAATTCTTACAACTCATTATATGGATGAGGTTGAGAATTTATCTGACCGTGTGGGAATAATGGCAAAAGGACAATTAACGGCGGTAGGAACAATGACAGAATTAACTACGCAAACAGGTACTTCTAAATTAGAGGATGCTTTTGTTATGCTTTCAGGAGGTGTGTTATGAGAATGCTTCTATTTGCAAAACGCAATATAAAAGAGATTTTGCGTGATCCTGTTAATCTCTTTTTTAGTCTTGGGTTTCCTCTTGTTTTGTTAGCCCTGTTGTCTATTATCAATTCTGCTATTCCGCCCGAAGCAAAAAATACAATGTTTCAAATAAAAAATCTTGCACCGGGCTTGGCGATGTTCGGTAGCGTATTTATGGCATTGTTTGCAGGTATGCTGTTGTCAAAAGACCGTACATCATCTTTCCTAATGCGTTTATTTACATCTCCTATGACTGCAACTGATTTCATTTTAGGATATACTTTACCTATGATAGTTATGACCATCGCACAAGCTACAATAACCTTATTGGTGGCAGGAGCTTTTGGACTTGATATAAATATCAATACCATTTTTGCGATTATTATGACCGCCTTAACTTCATTGTTATTTGTTGGCACAGGTTTGTTTTTCGGTAGCATTCTAAATGATAAGGCAGTTGGTGGGGTTTGCGGAGCGTTATTAACTAATATTGCAGGTTGGTTATCCGGAGTTTTCATTCCGATTGATTTGATAGGAGGGGCTTTTAAATCAATAACTAATATTTTACCGTTTTATCATAGTGTTGAAGCAATAAGGATAAGTTTAAGCGGTAATTTCAGTCGTCTTTTCTCTCATTTACTTGTCGTAATAGTATATACCGTAGTTATTTTTACTCTTGCGATTATCGTTTTTAACCGTAAAATGAATGGCGAAAAAGCATAAAGATAAATACTAAATTCATAGGTATATTATGTATAAATGTAGCAAAATAAATTTACTATTTCGCTACATTTTTTATTTCATTTTCATAAATCTAACTCTTGCTTCTTTACCTTTGTTAATCCTCTCTTTTCTTGCAGTAATTTATCTATACAGCTTCTAACACTTTCAGCCTGTTCCACTTCTTTTCGTATATCTATGATTTGAGAATATAGGGTGTCTTTTTCTTTCCTCAAAGTGCCTATTTCAGATTTCCATTTGGATATATTTAGGGTCTTGTTTTCTCCTAAATGCTCTTTTAGATATTTTTTGGCACTTTCAAATAAAATAATCTCTGCGGTATGTTCGTTGTAGAAAGTATCTTGTTTGTTTTTCTTTAGCTTGGTATAGGCTTTATAGGTATCTTTATGATTCAAATATTTCTCGGCTTGGTTGATAAGTTGTACTCTATCATCAATCTCCTTTTCGGTATCTTTAATAGCTCTTGTGGTCTTGTAGTTCTTATCTCGTAAAGTAACTATGTTTTCTTTCAGTTCAGATACAGAAATGATGTTTTTTTCTTTTAAGAATTGATAGCTTTCGATGTATTGTTCTAAATCTGTATTATGGTTATCTGCATTTTTACGGATAAGATTTTCAAAAACGGATAGCAAATTTTCTTTGGATGGGAGAGTGGATTTGAGATTATCAGTTTCTGTTTTTTCTTCTTTTCCAATTCCTCTTATCCAATTTAGTAAGGCTTTTATTCGTCTTGAGATTTCTCTTAAAATCATGTTTTGATGTTTGATTTCTCTGTTGATATTTCCTCTGTCGGTGGCTATGCCTTTCTTTTCCATTTGGGTAGCTGATACTCCTAAATGAATAGTAGGTATTTGTTCTATGCCCTGTCTTTGATAGGAACGGTGATCTACTTTTTCCTGTATACTATTTTTTTCAAGATATTTGTTTGTAATGTCTGCCCATGCTTTTCGCCACTGCTCAGCTTTGTCTTGCTCATTCCAATCCACTGTATTTATTTTCCTTGTTTTGTAATTGCCATTTTTGAGTTTTACTTTGTTCCCATTTTCATCAAGGATATATTCCTTTTTTGATTTTGCTCCCCATGTTGTATCTTCATTTAACGGTCGCATGGTAAGTAGAATATGTGCGTGCGGGTTTCCGTCATTTTTATCGTGTAATGCAATATCGGCACACATACCGACTTTTACAAAATTTTCTTTTACATACTCTCTTACAAGATTTATTTGTTTTTCTCTGTCTTGCTGTTTCATATAAAAGGTTGGGGTTAGTATTTCTTTATCTTTCAAGTAAACAGCTATCTGATTGCGATTTTTCCCCTCCATAAAGAGTGTAAAAATGAGTTTTATGACTTCGGCAGC
>JAAZGI010000289.1 GCA_012511315.1 Clostridium sp. | reverse complement strand
ATCATTGTTGGTCCTAAAATATCAAATAAGCGATAGGTCTTCAATCGAAAAAACTCCCCCCTATAAATTCTCTTAGAATTGAATTGGCCGGTACAATGTCATCCGGCAAGTCTTCAACAAAATTAAGCATGGATACCAATCGGTGGGCCTCGTCATAGGCTGGCGAGGTCTTGTCGATGGCTGTCAACAGTGGCATGGCATGTTTTTTTAAAATTGGTAGCTCATACACCAGTGTGGTGTTAAACATTTCATCAGCTTCAGCTTGATAGGGGAATATGTATTTTTTCTCCCCTTTTCTAACCCTAGTAAACAGCTCCAAGGTTTCTTCCGGTGACCAGCCTCGTTTGCGATGATCTCGAATAATGCGGCGAATTTTGCGAACATCCGTTGTTGAAATTCGATTATGCCCATCCATATTCAGCTGAGTTAAGGCACTCACATAAATTTTAAATTTAAAGCGATCATCAATATCTTTTAATAACTCCGGATTAAGACCATGAATCCCTTCAATAATCATAATCCCCCCCTCTGGAATGGTTAATTCTTCATGACCTGGCAAGGAGAGGCCTTGCTTGAAATCAAAGACTGGTGGAATCACCGTCTCCCCTGCCATCAAGCGGCGAATATCCTCACTAAAGCGTTCCAAATCAATGGCATGAATGGATTCAAAATCTAAGGTTCCATCTGGTAGAACCGGTGACTTGTCGCGATCCACAAAATAATTATCCATCTCAATGGGAAATGGATTCATCCCGTTGACCAGCATTTGATTGGCTAAACGCTTCGATGAGGTAGTTTTTCCCGATGAAGAAGGTCCGGCAATTAAAACGATACGAACATCTTTCTTTTTCTTAATTTCGTCAGCAATATAGGCGTATTTTTTCTCATGCAGCCCTTCTGCTACTCCCACAACCCGCTTGCCTTGGCCACTTTGAATCACTGAGTTAAGGTCCCCTAAGTAGGAAACCCCTAAAATGGAATCCCACAGACCAGTCTCACGGAAAATCTCATAAAGTTTTTCCTGAGAATAGAATTCAGGGACTCGGTTAGGGATACTTTGTGAGGGATACATCAGCACAAACCCAGCTTTGTAGGGCACTAAATCAAACAGCTTCAAATCTTCTGTGTTAGCTGCCAAGGGTCCATAGAAAAAGCCCGTCATGCCATCCAGTTCATAAAGTTTTATCCGATTAAATTCCTTGCTTTCAAATAGCTTTACGACTTCAGGACGACCTGCTTTCCGAAAGGCTTCAATTGCTTCCGCCCGGCCAGTATACTTTGGTATGATGGGAAGTTTTGTCTCAACTAAACGCGTCATTTCAGCTTTAATCTGAGTTAAAACCTCTTCAGTTGGTTCCATTCCCATCAATTCACAGAAAAGACCTCTAGAAATAGAGTGCTCTATAATGACCTTGGCATCGGGATTTAATTTATTGACTGCTCGCGTCATCAGAAAACAGATGCTGCGCTCGTAGGCACGGTTCCCAGAAGGGTGGTCGGTGGAGAGCACTTTAAAATCCTGACTCTCGTCCACAACTTCTTTGGATAGCTCGATAAATTCATCCCCAATGTGGAGTAACATGGGAATGCCATCATAGCCATTTATTTTTAATATTTCACGATAATTCATTGAACTCCTCCTTTTTACATACAACCATTATAACCGATAACCCTAATCTAGTGGGAACTTCCTGCTCCAATTCAATGGGAAGCATTCATAAAATATTTAAACTTATCCATTAAGTTCATGGTAAAATAATGAAAACGATGTAAAAATGATATAAAAACCATTCGTCTAAACACAAATTGATTTACGGGGAGGTATCCATGAAGGAAATCGAAGTCAAAGTTCTAGATATCGACAAGGCAGCAGTTATTGGCAAACTAGAAAAGATGGGTTGCCAACTGGTTAAGGATGAGGCTCAGGTCAATACCATTTACGACTTTCCTGATCTTCGTTTATTAAAAAAGAAGGGCTATGCTCGTATTCGCGAAGTAAGAGACCATCT
>JAAZGI010000288.1 GCA_012511315.1 Clostridium sp. | reverse complement strand
TATGGCTAAACAAATCCATAATTTTTTCTACAAATAAATTAATCCCTAAAAATAACGCCGCAAAAGGTGTTGTATAAAATTTTTAAAAAGAACCGCAAAGTCTGGGATAATCTCCTAAACTTTGCGGTTCTTTTTATGTGGACAATGTGGAGCAATCTATGCTTGATTATAAGGGATAGGGTTTACTCTATTCTTCATCTTCCTCATCTGCATCATCTGCATCATCTGCATCATCTGATTCAAGATCTTCAGTGACTTCTTCAAGTAGCTCTTCAATCAAATCCTCGTCCTCTTCTTCTTCTTTTTTGGGCTTACGCTCAGCAAATTTTTCTTCTTTATCTTTAAATTCATCCATGTCGGTGATGTCTTCATTATCAAAATGCTTTTCATCTCGATCTAGCAATTCTTCTGAGTCAATCTCTTCCACATCAGGTTCATTCTCTTCATCCGGAGTCTTTTTAATTTTAGCCATGGAAACAACGGTGGTGTCTCCCTTGCTCTTCATCAAAATTACACCAGTAGCATTTCGGGATACCACTGACACTTCGTCTGCCTTAATCCGAATGGCAACACCATCGGAGTTGACCAACATAATCTCATCATCATCATTAGTCACTCGAGCTGCAACCACTTTGCCAGACCTTTTGGTGACCTTATAGGCTATCGTACCTATTCCACCACGAGTTTGTAGACGGAAGTCTTCAAGGGGAGTCCGTTTTCCCATACCATTTTCAGAAACAACCAGAAGTTGTTCGCCTTCTACAGCAATGTCCATTGTCACCGCCTCATCGCCTTCTCTTAGACGAATAGCCCGTACACCGGAAGCACTGCGGCCCATGGGTCGTACATCCTCTTCCTTAAAGCGAATGGCCATTCCATCTTGGGTTACAACAATCATTTCTGCTGTACCCTTGGTGGCTTTGACTTGGAGTAACTCATCTTCTTCACGTAAGTGAATGGCAATGAGTCCATTTTTTCTGATGTTAGCAAAATCTTCTAGTGGGGTCTTTTTAACGACTCCTTGCTTGGTACCCATAATGAGATAGCTGCCATCCTCGATGGAACCAATGCTCAGAACACATTGAATTTCTTCATCTGCCTCAATCGGAAGAATATTGATAATATTCATTCCCTTGGTGTTACGGCCAGCATCTGGAATTTCATAAGCCTTGAGACGATACACTTTACCTCGATTGGTAAAGAAGAGCAGGTTTCTATGAGTTGATGTGATGAATACGTTGGTAATCAAATCATCTTCCTTCATATTCATCGCCTGAATACCACGTCCACCTCTACGCTGGGCAGAATAAGCATCAGCGCTGATGCGTTTAATATATCCTGAGGATGTGAGTGTAATGACCACATCTTCCTCGTTGATTAAATCTTCGTAGTCAATCTCATTTTCTTGCATTTCAATGGAAGTACGCCGTGGATCGCCATATTTCTCTTTAATTTCAAGTAATTCTGTGCGGATAACATTTAGAAGCACGCTAGGATCAGCTAGGATTGCTTTTAAGCTGGCCATCAGCTCTTGTAGTTCATTATACTCACGTTCAATTCTGCCACCCTCTAACTGGGACAGACGACGCAAACGCATGTCTAAAATAGCTATGGTCTGAAGTTCACTCAACTCAAATCGTTCCATTAATTCATTTTTAGCCATTTCTGTACTTTCAGCCGCTCTAATGATTCGAATCACTTCATCAATATGGTTTAAAGCAATTAATAAGCCTTCTAAAATATGAGCTCGATCTTCAGCCTTTTTTAAATCAAACTGAGTTCGACGGGTTACAACTTCTTTTTGATGCTCCAAATAATAAAATAGCATCTCTTTTAAGTTGAGTTGTCTTGGACGCATATTAACCAAAGCCAACATATTAACGCCAAAGGTATCTTCGAGTTTTGTATGCTTATAAAGCTGATTTAAAACAATGTGAGGATTGGCTTCCCGTTTTACTTCAACGGAAATTAATAAACCATTCCGGTCAGATAAATC
>JAAZGI010000287.1 GCA_012511315.1 Clostridium sp. | reverse complement strand
AGTTTATATGAGCATAAGTGCTCGATTGGAACGGAAGGTGGTTTTTTTAAACGAGTACGACGAGGTACATGGGCTGGCCATGTGGTGGAACATGTAGCCATCGAACTTCAGCGACTAGCAGGACATGATCTTGCCTTTGGAAAAACCTTTTCTCAGGATCAGACGGGTCACTATCATCTCGTTTATCATTATATCAACGAAGTCGTCGGTCTAAGAGCGGGTGAAATGGCGGTTCAGATTGTGGAGAAATTATTTAATGAAGAGATGACAAATATAAAACCATTGATTAATGAATTAAAGGACCTGGATGAATCGACTCGACTAGGCCCGTCCACTCAATCCATAGTAAGTGAAGCGGCTAACCGAGGCATCTCTCATATCAGATTAAATGAGGATAGTTACGTTCAATTAGGTTTCGGTAAATATCAAAGAAGATTTCAAGCAACCATAGTAGACTCCACCTCAGCCTTAGGAGTGGAAATTGCCGATGATAAGGAAAGGACTAAAAATATTTTAGCTTCAATTGGCGTCCCTGTGCCCCAGGGCAAGGCGGTAGCATCCTTGAAGGAAGCTCGACAGATTGCATCTGACATTGGCTATCCAGTGGTTGTGAAGCCATTGGTGGGTAACCATGGGCGAGGTATTACAGTTAATGTAAAAAATGAAGAACAACTCACCGTTGCCTTTGAAATGTCTACAGGAATTTATGATACTTGCTTGGTGGAAAAGTTTATTAAAGGATTTGATTATAGAGTCTTGGTAATTGATGGAAAGTTTGTTGCAGCAGCTCTTCGAGAGCCAGCCTTTGTTATTGGCAATGGTCATGATTCCATAGAGGAATTAATCCATAAAATTAATCAAGATCCAGATCGAGGCGATGGACACGAAAAAATTCTAACAAAGATATTGATAGATGATGGAACCAAGCGAGCTTTAGATTTGCAAGAACTTAGGCTAAATGATGTGTTAGCAAAAGGCAAGAAAGTGTATGTGAAAGAGACCGCTAACCTAAGCACAGGCGGTACTGCATTAGATGTCACCGAGTCAGTTCATCCCTTCAATCGGCTAATGGCTGAACGAATTGCTCGGAGCATTAATTTAAACATTATGGGAATCGATATTGTGGCGCAAAGCCTAGCTAGACCCCTAGAAATAGGGAGTTCAGGTGTGCTTGAAGTCAACGCAGCACCAGGCTTTCGGATGCATCTAAATCCAAGTGACGGCAAACCGAGAAATATTGCAACCCATGTAATTGATATGTTATTCCCCCCAGAAGAAGACCACTCCATGCCCATTTGTGCTGTTACTGGGACCAACGGTAAAACAACCACAACCACAATGATCTCTCACATTCTAACGGTAACTGGAAAAGTTGTCGGTATGACCTCAACGGATGCAGTTATCATCAATGGCGTTCCAGTATTAAAAGGGGATTATAGTGGGCCTGAGGGCGCAAAAACAATTATGATGGATTCCACAGTGGATCATGCTGTGCTTGAAGTGGCTCGTGGGGGCATTCTACGGCGCGGCCTTGGCTTTGATGAGTGCGATGTGGGGATATTGCTTAACATTAGCTCGGACCACCTAGGCGATGGTGGCATCGATACAATGGAAGAACTGACTAGGTTAAAGTCAACAGTTACAGAAGCCGTTAAACCAGACGGATATGCTATTTTTAACGCAGATGATCCTTTGGATATGTCTTGTGTGGGAAAAACCTAAGGGCAAGTGATTTTGTTTTCTAAGGATTCTCAAAATACAGAGTTAAAGAAAAATTTAGATGCTGGGAATATAAATGTCACACTAAAAGATGGAGAAATTATTATTCAGAAGGCAGATCATAACATCGTTCTGGGAAAAGCAGATGAAATTCCGATCACCTTTGGTGGGAAAGCTACCTTTAATATCGAAAATGTCATGGCTGCCGTTGCTGCTAGTTATGCATTGGGTGTTTCTGAAGAAGAGATTAGGCAGGGCTTAATGAGCTTCTGTTCTAGCATTGATCAGCTGCCAGGCAGAATGAATTTTATTAATATGGGTAAATTCCAAGTAATTGTTGATTATAACCACAATGTTGGAGCCGTTAAGACAACGGGAGAATTCATTCAAAACTTCATGCCAGGAAGAAAGATTAGAGTAGCCTCCGGCGTAGGTAGCAGACGGACTCAAGATATATATGATTTTGGAGCAGCCCTGGCCAAGTATTATGATCATTTTATTTTATGCGATTGTGATCCACGGAAACGACCAATCGGTGAAACAACCGATATCATTCAGAAAGGCTTATTTGATCATGGAATCAAAAGTCATCAGATTACAATAGCAAAAGATGAAAAAGAGGCAGTTATTAACGCGATTCAATTCGCCAAACCCGGTGATCTTGTTTTGATTCAAGCCAACAATGTAGCTGAAGTGATTAAAGATGTTTTGAAAATAAAAAAACTATTGATCGATGGAGATCCTAAACTTCAATCAGAAATAGTCCCTCCTAGCTTTACTGATAAGTAGTAAGAAAATAGAGCTCAAGCAAATCAGTCACTAAAACCTAGATATCTCCTTAAGTAAGAGGTGTGGAATAAGAATCTTAGAGTCCACTGAATGAAAAACTTAAATTAGCGCGACTAGGTTAAAGCATAGTTTTATACAAATGCTCCCTTTGAGAGGAACAGTGTGGCTTGAAAATCACTGTCTATCAAAAAAGGAGTTTTTTTGGTTCACTCTAAAATCTTGTGGGATGGGATATTCCGTACGTAACTTTTCCTACTGATATCGAATAGCTTTAAGAAGAAATACTCATCATCTGGATACCCATATCCCTGTCTCCTTAGAGTTTTGATT
>JAAZGI010000286.1 GCA_012511315.1 Clostridium sp. | reverse complement strand
TTAGAAGCTTCCGTTGTTATGGACAAGGTGATGCATTCAGAACCAGGATTTGGATTTAATGTAATGACCGGTGAGTACTGCGATATGATTGCAGCTGGAATTGTCGATCCAACAAAGGTTACACGATCTGCCCTACAAAATGCAGCATCCGTTGCTTCTATCTTCTTAACCACAGAAAGTGCAATGGTTGATATCAAGGAAGATGGCCCAGCTATGCCTCCAATGCCAGGCGGAATGGAAGGAATGTACTAAGCAATCATTTACTCCAAAAATATCTCGAGGATCACATCTCAAGGGATAACGCTTTAAGAGGAACTACTGAAAACAGAAGTGTTAAAAGGTTGAAAGACTTAAACAAAGGACTTAAAGCAAACAACTTAAAGAGGAACTTTTAAAACAAAAAAGGCTTAGCTAGTTTAAATAGTTCAAGTCTAAAAGACACTTGAACTATTTAAACCGAAAAGTGATGAGCCTTAAATGACTATAAATAAAACGGGTTTCCTTGGAGGAGCCCGTTTTATTTATAGAAAGTTATTAGTTTGTTCGCGAAACATTACCCTAGATTCAACCGCTAGTTCATTCTAAAGAGGTATTATTAGGTATAAGATAGAACTTGGCGTAAAAGGGAGTGATTTTAATGTCAAGAAATAAGTACAAGAATAACGAATCTCTTAATGAAAAAGTCAAGCAGTCGTCGGGTGTCGGAAGTTCCCATGAATCATTGAATGAATATGATCAGCGGATGGAAGCGTCAGAGCAAGATGCAACAAGTCATGAACGGCAGCAAAGAGCTTCAGAACCGTCCCGAGAGCGCGATGGCCTGCAACGAGTGGATGTATGGGATAATGCCCAGACATTGGGCTCATCGTCATTAAATCTCAATAAATCAGATCATTCCAGCGATGGGGGAATCGGTGAATTCAAAGATACCTTAAGCGGTGGTGGCGTCCCAAGAAAGAAAATCACAGAGAAGGTGGATCCAGAGTCTGGTTCTAGCCGTGTGGGTGCTAAGGTTCCAGTTAAAGGATTTCCTTGGTGGTGGATCCTATTACCATTAATTATTATAGGTTTGATTTGGGGATTAACGAGAAAGCCAGTGGACAACACTGAAACTCCAAACTCCACCTCAACACAAGGACCAAGTCAGATTATGCTAGCAGAGCAGGCTGAGTATTTTAAAGGACTGAACCTTCTATAAATTTTTTAAGAGATGTTTTAAAACAAACTCCTTGTCCATAATACCCTTGACCCGGGTACAAAGGATAAGGAGTTTTTTATGGACAAAAAATTAAACAAAAAACGCAAAGGTTTCTCATTGGTGGAGTTAGTGGTTGTCATGGCAATTACTGGAATTTTAATCATGGTCATGGCACCAAACTATAAGGGATTTATCGAACAAGCTAAAACTGTGGGCGTTCGTTCGGATGCTAAAACCCTGCAAACCATGATTAGTTTAGTGGAAGTAAATGGAGAATTGCCTGAAGGAACAAAGGTTAGTGATTTAATAACTAAAGCCGAGGGACAAACAAGCTCAGAATGGGTAAATTTAAAAAACTTTATTAATGAACTGTCTGGCGAGTCGCTTACATTAAAAGATGCTTTGGTGAAGGACTTGGATTCCTATGTAGAAAAAGGAACCGCACCAACGCCTGATAATCCTTAATGTTTTACCTGCTCTTGGGGCTAAATAGCTGGACTGATTGGCGAGAAGGTTATGTGTATGACTGGCTAAGCCTCCTTCTTTTCTTTTATAGTCTGCTAAGTACTTGGATGAACTGGACCCTTTACTCTTTGGGCATGGTGCTTTTTCTAGGCTGCCTAAGACTATTTGACCGCGAGGAAAGACTTTTAGGCAAAGGCGATGACCTCATCCTCTTGTCCATTAGCCTTTATGTGGGCAAGGCTCTGCCTCTTGTTATGGTGGTAACCTCAGCAGTTGCTTTATTTGTTTTAGCCATACGAAGGGAGCGACAAATCCCTCTCGTTCCCTACCTTTGGCTTGGAACTGTTTTGGTTAAAGGATGGATTTATTTTCAGTGAAAGCAACAGCTTATATTAAACTTATGGTTTTAGTTTAAAGAGTAGTTTAAGGAATGGAGCAAGGATCTGGCATAAAACTGGTAGCCATTTTAAAAGAGCGCGAGTCTGAAGACCAATAGCTTGTTTTCATAAAAGAGTATTAACGACAAGAGTATATCAGAGGAAAGGTGAAAAATGAAAGGTGGAAGGTCGACGGAATCGGTTATTGATTCAGTCGACCTTTCATTGTCGCAACTTGATGAGTTTCAATTAGAATTATAAAAACAAAATATCTTTGCTTTGAAAAGAGACCAAGCTGTAGATGAATCTAAAGGGGCTTGAAAACAGGCGAATTCAAAAAAGAGAGTTTTAACCAATAAAGAGATAAAAAGATGCAAAGTTTAACCCTTTGGGGTGGCAAGATTCTTATCTGCCACACTGGAAGGGTTTTTATTTGCCAATCACATACTAGAATCGGGAAGACTGTTTCACAGATTATGATTATTAAGTTATGATAGATAGACGAATGTGTATCTATTGCAATTTAAATTGAAAGTGAATGGAAAGATCATGAAAAATCAGACAGAGTTTTCTAGAAAAATATTATCATTTTATGATGAGCATGCCCGAGAGCTGCCTTTTCGAGTGAGTCCAAAGCCTTATTACACATGGATTTCAGAGATCATGTTGCAACAAACCAGGATGGATACGGTGATTCCTTACTTTAATCGCTTTATCTCTACGATTCCAGATATCAAAACTTTAGCCCAGGTGGATGATGATCTTTTGATGAAGTTATGGGAAGGACTTGGCTATTATTCTAGAGCGCGTAATTTAAAGAAGGCGGCTCAGGTTATGGTGAATCGCTATCAAGGAGAATTACCGGATTGCTTTGAAGATCTTTTGACCTTACCTGGGATTGGACCTTATACGGCAGGGGCCATTGCTAGCATTGCCTTTAACAAGCCAGTTCCAGCAGTGGATGGAAATGTGATTCGCGTCTTTAGTCGGTTAGAAGCCTATGGAGAACCGGCGATGAATGCAAAGGGGAAACGCTTTATTCATACTGCCGTAGAAAAAGTGATTTCCACTGAGCGACCGGGTGATTTTAACCA
>JAAZGI010000043.1 GCA_012511315.1 Clostridium sp. | reverse complement strand
TAAATGGCATTCCATCCGCCATCAACGGCAAGATATTGTCCTGTTGTAAAACTGGAAGCATCAGAAGCAAAGTAGACTACGGCTCCGTCAAGCTCACCCACTTTACCCATTCTACCCATGGGGCAGTAGGTTTTAAGAACTTGAGCAAAGCCTTCATCAGAAACTACTGCTTCTGTCATTTCAGATTCAAAATAAGAAGGTCCAATGGTATTAACAGTGATATTATACTTAGCCCACTCATTAGCCAAGGCTTTTGTCATCATCTTCACGCCACCTTTGGTTGTCGCATAGGCTGAAATCGGAATACCAGGCATAGCCACATTACTATGGATTGATCCAATATTAATGATCTTTCCATATTCCTGCTCTACCATAATCTTTCCAACTTCTCTGGCAAAATAATAAACAGCATTTAAGTTGACTGCAATCATTTTTTGCCAGGTTTCGTCGGATTGTGTTTCAGCTGGTTCTGTTAAACCAATTCCAGCATTGTTTACCAAGATATCAATTCGGCCGAAATGATCTTTAACTTTTTTAACTGCTGATTTAATTTGCTCAACTTCCATGACATCGGCTTCAACTACCAATACTTCGGCGCCCAGCTCTTCTAACTCTTCTTTCACCTCGTTTAATTTTTCTACTCTTCTAGCTACGATGGCAAGGTTCGCCCCCTGTCTGGCCAATGCTTTTGCAAATTGAACACCTAAACCAGAAGATGCACCCGTAACAATCGCAATTTTCCCCTTTAAACTAAATAAATCATTCATTGCTTTCATCCTTTCGCTTTTTAGAATTAGTAGGTTCATGTTATAAGTCGACCTTAAGAATCAACTTCCTCCTATGTTTATGAGATAGGTTATGCCGTTTGGTAGCTATTCTACGATAGGAATTGCTTGGTCGTTTTAACTTCGTCATCTTTAGTATATGAAACTTATCGAATGGTCGCAATAGGAATTCACCACTAAAATCTGCTATTTCATCATCAATTATCTCTATATTCCGTTGTATTTAATGATTTTCGCGGAGTAAATTTAACTTCTATCTATTTATAGAAAACAGATTTAGGGTTAATCACTTCATCTTTATTAGAGAAACATCTTTTTCATTTCTTTGTTAATAAAGCTTAACAGTTTAAATCGTGCTTTTACGATATAATAAAGGTATTTAGAACTTGATAATGATCATCTCTGATGACTCATGATTTTTACACCAAATCACTTTTAACTTAAGCAAAGGATGAAAAGAATGACAAACACAAAAACTATTACAATCTTACAAATAAATGATACCCACGGTTATCTAGAAGAGCATTGGGAGCATTTCTGGGATGGAGGCTTTGCTAGATACGCTAAAGTTGGAGGATATCCTCGAATGAAAACCTACATTGATTCAGTACGAGCTGATAAAAAGGCTAATTTTTTACTTTTAGATGGAGGTGATACCTTCCACGGTACCTATCCTGTGGTGGAGTCGAAAGGTCAAATACTTCCACCCCTTCTAAATGAATTAGGTATCGATGCCATGACCGCTCATTGGGAGTTTGCCTATGGACCGAAAGCCTTCCACCAATTGGTGGATGCTTTAACTTATCCAATGCTAGCGATTAATTGTTATGATAAAGAAACCAATAAACTTGCTTTTGATCCCTACTTAATTAAAGAAGTGGGCGGCTTAAAGGTAGCCATCATTGGAATTGCATCCAATATTATTGACAAAACCATGCCAGCTCATTTTAGTGAAGGACTTTATTTTACCCTCGGCAAAGAAGAACTGCCCAAATACATTGAACAAGTTAAAAACGAGGAAGCTGCGGATTTAGTCATTCTTTTATCTCACCTCGGTTACCCCCAGGAACTTAA
The DNA here is from genome assembly GCA_012511315.1 of Clostridium sp. Classification (GTDB taxonomy): domain Bacteria; phylum Bacillota; class Clostridia; order Clostridiales; family Clostridiaceae; genus JG1575. The sequence continues at coordinate 3,620 of JAAZGI010000043.1, read as the reverse complement.
GCTGGCTAAGGAAGTGAACGGCATTGATGTTCTCTTAAGCGCTCATACCCATAACCGAACCTATGAACCCATCATGATGAACCAAACCTTAATCTTTCAATCAGGCTGTCATGGATCCTTTATCGGTCATTTGGACTTAACCATTCAAGGGAAAAAGATTGTTGATTATAGCCACAAGCTGGTTACCCTTGATGAGAAGATTCCAGAGGATGAAACCATGAAATCCACCATCGACCAATTGATGGAACCCCACCGGGAACAACTAAACAAGGTCCTTGGCAAAACCAATACGGATTTAAATCGGAATACCGTGTTAGAATCCACCATGGATAACTTTTTACTTAAAAGTATGCTGGACTATACGGGAGCTCAATTAGCCTTCTCCAATGGATGGCGTTATGGCGCCCCCATCCCCAAAGGCGACATCACGGTAAATGATTTATGGAATATTATCCCCGTGAATCCACCCCTCTCCCGAACCAAAATTACCGGTCAAGAAATTTGGGATATGATGGAAGAAAATCTCGAGCGAACCTTTGCAACCGATCCCTATGACCAGATGGGCGGCTATGTTAAGCGAGTTATGGGAATGAATCTATACTTTAAGATTGAAAATCCCTTTGGCGAAAGAATTCAGCAACTCTTTATTCAAGGTCAGCCGATTGATAAAGAAAAAGTGTATGATGCTGTTTATGTGACGAATCAGGGGGTTCCGAAAAAATATGGCCATGATAAAGTGAACTTGGACATACAAGCCGTGGATGCCTTGAAAGAGTATCTGAAGCGTCACGGAACTGTTGATGCAAACCTTCAAGACAGCATTGTAGCTGTCTAATAAAAAAGAGTAGCCCCTCAAAGTACGGGCTACTCTTTTTTAGCTGTCATAACAGCGCTATTCTTTTACAATCTTCTTATACAGGTTCATTCCATTTATAACTATAATTAGTTTGTGACCTGTTATTTGAAAGTTAAGTCCGACTCATAAGTAAAGTGATTAAATCCAACTGTCGAACTTCCGGATGTACCATCTTTTAACACCTTCTGTGAGTAAGGAATAGGCAATCAATATTCCGATTAAGAATATGAAATAAGTTGCTGGTAGGGGTACTAACTGAATAAACGTACCGAAGGGCGTAAAGGGTATGATCACGCCCGCAATCATAATCACTGCAGTCATTAGTAGAACTGGTCTTGATGCAATACTCTGAATGAATGGTACTTTTCGGGTCCGAATCATGTGCACAATCAAGGTTTGCGTTAAAAGACCAACAACAAACCACCCTGACTGGAACAGAGCCATTTTACCAATGGTATTTGCTCCAAATACAAACCACATAACCGCAAAAGTTATGATATCAAAGATGGAACTAATGGGTCCAATATAAATCATAAACTTTTTAATTTCTGAAGAATCCCACTGTTGTGGTTTTCTTAAATACTCCTCATCCATATTGTCCCAAGGAATCGATATTTGCGAAATGCTATAGAGTAGATTTTGGATTAAAAGTTGGATCGGTAGCATGGGCAGGAAGGGTAAAAAAGCACTTGCTACTAGTACACTAAAGATATTACCGAAGTTGGAACTTGCTGTAATTTTAATATACTTATTAATGTTACCAAAGACTCTGCGCCCTTCAATCACACCCTCTTCTAGAACATTTAAACCCTTTTCTAAAAGCAGGATATCGGCTGATTCTTTGGCAATATCAACGGCCGTATCAACGGATATACCCACATCCGCTTGTTTAAGTGCTTGAGCATCATTAATTCCATCCCCCAAGAAACCTACCACATGGCCATGCTCTTGAAGAACTCGAATCACCCGTTCTTTTTGGGTGGGAGACAATTTAGCTAAAATACTCGACTTCAAAGCCATTTCATAGAGTTTCTCATCGGAAACGCCTTCAATATCTGTTCCTAAAAATACACTGGTAATTGGAATACCAACTTCCTTTGCGATTTTCTTTGTCACAATATCATTGTCACCGGTAAGCACCTTAATGTCTAAACCATGCTCATAGAGGGCCTTAATGGCAGTAATGGATGTTTCCTTCGGTGGATCTAAAAAGCCCATGTAACCAATCAATGTCATTTCACACTCATCGGCTACACCGAATTTCGTTTCATCGGGAACATCAGCTTTTTGAGCTACCCCCAGAACCCTCATACCATCTTCATTTAACTTATATGCGGTTTCCATGACTTGCTCTTTTATTTCCGGTGTCAATTCAATGATTTCACCTCGGACTTGAACTTTATCACAAATGGATACCATCTCTTCAATAGCTCCCTTGGTGATTAGTTTTCTAGCCCCTTGTTCCTTCTTTACAACAACGGACATTCGCCTTCTCTTAAAATCAAAGGGAATCTCATCTACTTTTTTATATAGGGCAACTTCTTTTTGAACTTCTACCTCATTACCGCGTTGAATAACCGCTTTATCAAGCAGGTTCTTTAAACCTGTTTGATGGAAACTATTTAAGTAGCCATAAATTAAAACATCTTGGTCGACTTCACCAGATACGTTCAAATAAGTGTCTAAAACAATCTTGTCTTCTGTAAGAGTACCTGTTTTATCGGTGCAAAGAATGTCCATGGCACCAAAGTTTTGAATGGAACTTAAGCGTTTGACGATAATTTTCTTCTCGGATAAAGATACAGCACCTTTAGCTAGGTTGGTTGATACTAAAGTCGGTAACATTTCCGGCGTTAGGCCCACTGCAATGGATATGGAGAATAGCAAAGCAGATAACCAATCCCCTTTACTGATCCCATTAATTAAAAATACAATAGGAACCATCACAAACATAAATTTCATCAGGAGCACACTAACACTGCGCACCCCCTCTTCAAAGCTGGTTTCTCCCACATCTTTCGCAATGGATTCTGCGATACTACCAAAATAGGTTTGATTACCCGTTTGAATGACCACGCCAATAGCTGATCCACTGACAACAATGGTACCCATTAAAGCAATGTTATCTAAGTCAGCCACGTTTTTATTTTTATCATAGTTCTTGTTTTCTATAAATTTCTCAACGGGACTCGATTCGCCCGTCAAAGACGATTGGCTAATAAAAAGGTCTGTACAAGTAATAATTCTCATATCTGCAGGAATTAAATCCCCAGCTGCCAGATAAATAACATCGCCCGGAACCACCTGAGTCATGTTTATTTCGCGAGGTTTAGCACCTTGACGCTTGATGGCCGTGGCGGTAGGAACTAAATCCTTTAACTTATCAGCGGTTACTTGAGATCTATATTCTTGAGTAAATCGCAAGCCCACACTAATAGCGATTAAGACCGATATGATGATGACCGTGAGATAGCTTTGTTCTTCCACCGGAACAAAGGCTATGTCCGTGAAAAATGAGATCAAAACAATAAACACTAAAATTAGAATAAAAGGATCCAAGAAAGAACTCAGTAGATACATCTACCAAGGTTTTCTTTTTTCATATTGAACTTCATTCAGCCCATATTCTTCTAATCGTTGAGCAGCTTCTGCTTCACTTAGTCCATCGATATTCGAATTTAAATCTTTAAAAATGACTTCTTTTGAGTCCGTACTTTTCTTATGTAAGATTTCTTTCAGTTTCTGTTCTTGATTAATAGAAACC
>JAAZGI010000285.1 GCA_012511315.1 Clostridium sp. | reverse complement strand
GGATCTTTCGCGGATAAAATATCCAGGATTAAGTTTGACGTTGTCGTCTTGCCATTGGTTCCTGTAATGGCAATCATCCGATTTGGTTTGGGAATGTTTTTTAAGTAATTAGGGTCTAGTTTAGCTGAAATGACTCCCGGTAGATAAGTCCCTTGACGCTTTAAGAGCTTAAGTCCTAAGCGAGCAGCCTTTCCACCGTATAGTCCCAGACGATATCTGAACTTTGACATGGCACATCCTCTTTCCTTTATTTTCTAATCTTAATTATAACAGCAATAGACCAGCCCCTTGATTTTTCTATAAAAATTAACAGAAAAATCTAAGAACCGGTCCATTGCCTAAAAGCTAACAAAGTGGTATAAACTGAGCCCATTGCTTTAAAGTTTGTTTACCAAATTGAATCACAAAGATCAAAGGGCAAAGGGCAAAGCGTAAAGCTTAGTCGTCTTCGTCTCGTGTCACTAAACGGACTAGAGTTTGACCATTTTTCAGTGCTTCAATGGTCATGGTTTGTGTATCTCCCCGAAAAGTGAAGTTTGCAACGGCAGAATGAAGATCCTCACTGGCTAAGAAATGACAAGTAATTTCAGGAACGGTTAGGGAAGCTCTTAATAGAAGTCGTGAGGCTTGAACCACTTGCATGGAAAATCCATCCAAGGACAAGCGAACCACGGGACTAGGTAAAAGAAGAATGAAATCCCGATCATACCCTAGTTCTTTTACATTGCGCAGGGTAAAGTCACCACTAACTTCTAAAAGTCCATAAATGATATCCATTAGTAGGCCTTGCCCCAAATAACAAGTTTATCAGCGGGTTTGTCACAGCAGACACAGGTGTCAGCAACAGCCTCGCCTTCAAAAGGAATGCAGCGGGAGCTTAAACCAGCCTCTTCTTTAATCTGCTCTTCACAAGCTAAGTCGCCACACCACATCGCTTTAATAAAGCCTGGCTTGGTCTCGCCGATTTCTTTGAGTTCTGCCATATTGTGAGCTTCATAGGTTTTTTCTTCCATGCGAGCTCTGGCTTTAGCAAGGAGACTATCATGAATATCTGTCATCAGCAGCGGTAGTTTTTCAGCTAGGTCTGCCATGGCAACAATTTCTTTTTCCCCATTATCTCGGCGAACCAGAACCACTTGAGCTTTTTCTATGTCCCGTGGTCCTATTTCTAAACGCACAGGCACACCTTTCATTTCATATTCAGCAAATTTCCAGCCTGGGGATTTGTCACTGATATCAGTGTGAACACGGAAGCCCTGGGCTTTCAGCTCAGCTTGAAGCTGTAGGGCCTTCTCTTTCACCCCTGCCTTATGCATTGCAACCGGAACAATAGCGATTTGATAAGGCGCCACGTTAGGTGACATGACCAATCCAGAATTATCGCCATGAACCATAATCAAAGCCCCAATGGAGCGGGTGGATAGTCCCCATGAAGTTTGGTGAACATGCTTTAACTTGCCGTCACGGTCTTGGAAGGTCATGTCAAAGACTTCTGCAAAACCAGTACCAAAGTAGTGGCTGGTGGCTGATTGCAGTGCTTTCCCATCATGCATCATGGATTCCACGGTATAGGTTGCTTTCGCTCCAGCAAATTTTTCTTTGTCGGTTTTTTGTCCCTTAATGACTGGGATAGCCAAATATTTTTCATAAACCTCTTCATAGATATCTAACATCTGAAGGGTTTCAGCTTCCGCCTCTTCTTGCGTGGCATGAATGGTATGCCCTTCATTCCAATGGAATTCTGAAGTTCTTAGGAAAGGACGAGTGGTCTTTTCCCAGCGAACCACATTGCACCATTGATTGTAGAGCTTAGGTAAATCGTTGTAGGATTGAACCACTTTCGCATAATGCTCGCAGAACATAACTTCTGAGGTTGGACGAACACAAAGACGCTCTGTAAGCTCTTCGCTGCCACCGTGAGTAACCCACGCCACCTCAGGGGCAAATCCCTCAACGTGATCTTTCTCCTTCTGCAGGAGAGACTCAGGGATGAATAAGGGCATGGATACGTTTTGGTGTCCCGTCTCTTTAAAGCGACGATCCAGGTAATCACGAATTCCTTCCCACAGTGCATACCCATAAGGTTGGATAATCATACAACCTCGAACGGAAGAGTAATCGGCTAGTTCTGCCTTGCGGACCACATCAGTGTACCACTGGGCAAAATCGACCTCCATGTCGGTAATTTGTTCCACGTTCTTTTTGTTTTTATTCTTATCAGCCATTGTTAATTCCTCCCAAAAAATATAAAAAAGCACCATCTTAAGGGACCGGATTCTCCGGTGGTACCACCCTGTTTAATGCTTTCAAAAAGAAAACATCCACTTAACACCTTAACGCGGCATACGTCATCCCATTACCTGGATGAGGCTCCGTGGCGGGTTCTGAAACATCAGGACGAGTCTTTTCACCATGCGACTCTCTCTTTGGTCCAAATCTAATCATACTACTCCACTTCTTCAGCTTTTCTTTAATTCTCCCTCTAATATCGCAGATTTAAAACTTTTTGTCAATGGCCTAACAATAACTTTACACCAACACAACAACTTCCCTTGCCTTTGTTTAGGCCTAACTTGTTTCAGCTTAAGCTGCCTAATAAAATTAACTCTTAGCAAGAACTCCACAAATCCTTTGATTCATTTTAAACATTTGCGCTCTATTAGTTTCGCATTATTAGTTCTGTCTACAAAGTTCTGTCTACATAGTTTTGTCTCAATGCGTTTCACTCCAACTAAATTACTCCTATGCAGTTCAAGGGGATGCAAAGGACCACTGGGACATTTCCTCCAAAGGCCAAAGAATTAAAGCTTTCAGCCAAAGGAATCAGAGCTTCCTTTGCCTAAAGGCTATTTTCTTAATGATCATTGTACCTAAGTTTGTAAAAACTAAACCTGAAACAGTGATCACAATCCCAATAATTTGACGCTGGGTCATGCTTTCTCCTAAAACCAAATAGGCAGACAAGACCCCTACCAGGGGAACCAATAAGGAGAAAGGAGCAATTTTCGATGACGAATATTTTCCAATCAAACTCCCCCATAAGCCATAGGCTATTAAGGTTGATAAGACTACCATATATAAAAGCGAAAGCAAGGCTGGAGCTTGTAATTGTCTAATAGCCAAAAAGACGACTTGAGGTGTTTCTAGCACAAAGGAAATGATGAACATGGGAATCGGTACAAATAAGCTGGACCAGACCAAGACCTGTAGCGAATTTGTAGTTTCACCTCGTTTGTTGTTGTAATCCACGATCATTCGATATCGAACGTTGGATGTGCCAAAACTGATGGCTGCTAGGATCATCAGGATAAAGGGAACAAAGGGTAATGTGGTATCTTGATCAAAAACACCGCCTAAAAATAAAACGCCAAAGACGGAGATCATAATCCCCAACACTTGAATCGATGTAATTTTTTCCTCCAACAATAAGGCGGCTAGAATCAATGAAAAAATGACTTGGGATTGAAGTAGAACTGAAGCAATTCCGGCCGGCATTCCCATCATTAAAGCCGTAAACATAAAACTATACTGCCCTACCCCTAGAAAGAAGCTATACCAAAAAAGATACTTTAAGGGCACCTTGGGTCGCTTGATCCATAGGCAAGCGGGGAAAAAGACAAATCCAAACCGCATGGCCACTAGGAAAAAAGGTGGGAAACCCGATAAACCTATTTTCATGGCAATAAAGTTAAGCCCCCACAGGATGACCACGATCAGAACCAAACCAAAATCTTTTAAACTAATTCGATCTTGCTTCATCTTTAACCTTCCTCCAACCACCAGATTCCCAAGTCGTCTAAGATACTGCTTTATACCTACTATTATGCTTATGTTCTCCATTTTATCATCATTTCAAGGAATGAACTAAAAGGATTCTCAAAGGGTGAAGAAAAATTAAATTCTGTTGTATAATAACATGTATCATCACTTATAGATTGGAGCTAGACTATGAACCCTTCTTTTCTTTTAATGCTTTCCAGTTTTTTGGTCATTTTGACCGTGCTGGCAGTGGATTTATTTTTTTATCGTCACAAAAAAACCATTTACATGACCAACCAAAGTCATGTAAATTTATATGTTGTTCCTTTTTTGCTGTCCTTCGTCCTTTTCACTTTAGCTATTTCAGGCGAAGGGATGACACCGCTAGGACTAAGTATGCTCCTCATCTTTTTGGGAATTTATATTTATATTCTTTCCTATGACAAGATCATTCTCATCGGAGCTAATCTCCACGATGTAATCGAAGAATTGGATCAGTATTTAATTGAATCAGGACGTAACTATCGAATTTACCCTATCAATGAGTTCACCAGCATGGTGGAGATCAATAACTATCGCAATGCCCTTACCGTGAGAGACGCCGATAAGTGGATCGAAATCGATAATCACATCCATTACGATGAGGCTTTTATTCAAGATCTTAATGAATACTTCCATAAAAAAGCACACACACTGAAAGCCAAAAGAACAAAGCCCAACATCACCTTCTATGCTCTCATTTTGGGAATTTTAATTATTGCATTTATGCTTGCTCGATTCTATTACACCCCCTAGACCTTTTGCCTTTAACCTAAAAACGATGCAGGTTGCCTAATCAAGGTTCTGCATCGTTTTTTAGTGATTGTTGTTCGATATGCCTGTTTATCTGGTTTCGCTCTCAGTTTTTCTAATTCCTGTTTTTCACGGCATATAGTGTACTTTAGCCATTCAGCTGTTGTTTGCTTTAAGGTACTTCCCAGCGACTTCCTCGGTAAATATAGGGAGCAGGATCAACTTGCACTTGATTGATACGAAGTTCAAAGTGGAGGTGATTACCGGTGGATCGGCCAGTGGTTCCCATTAAACCGATTATTTCACCTCGCCGGACTGATTGACCCCGCTCTACCAATCTTTTTTGCATATGATAATAAGCCGTCTCTTGACCATCGTAATGACGGATCAAAATGTTATTCCCCGAAATCTCATTGTAATCAGCTGCCGTAACAATTCCAGATTTAACGGCTCGAATTGGTGTGCCCGCATCATTGGCCAAGTCAATTCCCTGGTGGAGACTACGGTTACTTGTTACTGGATGAACTCTCCAACCAAATGGGCTCGTTTCCTTTCCTGTTGTCGGCATAGTGTATTCTTCTTCAAGTAGAACGCTGGATTCCATCTCATAGCCATCTTCTTGATAAATCAAAGGGGCTAACATGTTACGATCTGCTTTCGTTTCCAATAACTTTTTATCCTGTTCTGTTTTGGCTTCTTCCGCTAAATATAAAAATATTGATTCACGGACCTCTTTCTCTTTTGCTTTTAAGTTTTCTAAATGAAAAATGCTTTCCTGCTTTTCGCGGCCCTCTTTTAAGTGGGCGGATACATGTTCCAGTTCTTTAATTTGACTGCTAATGTCTAAGAGTTCCAAGTGTCTTTCAGCTAATTTTACCTCCAATAACTGAGTCCATTGGGGATAATCCAATCGAAAGAAAAACAAATCACTTTCCCACTGAACACTGCCACCATTGTTTAGGCTAAAATCTTGTGGAATAACCGCAGCCTGGGCTGTTGCGTGAAGGGAAAAACCTAATATAAATGAAATGATGATTTTTTTAAACATAATTACTCCTTTGAACATCTCAGGACTAAGGTCATTAGGGCGCACCACAGGTCCATCAAACCACAGGTTTTCAGCCCTTAAAATTAGCTCATTTGTTAATTTAGATTCTTTATACTCTGATATCACTTTACCATATCCTAGCTGATTGAAAAAGATGATTCTATCCTAGGCCAGAGATTATCCAGTGTTAGGCTTTCATCTCTGCGTTGTCAATCTCTTCACGTTTCATTCACATGAATATAATCTTTATGATGTATTATAAAACTCAATAATTACACATGTGTTTTACATGGTTCATTGACCAGAAAATTCATATCAACCTAATTTATGGTCTCAATGAACATAGTTATTATTTGTTTTGATATACTAAAACCATTAACTTTGATTATTTATATTCCCGCTGGGTTTTGTTGTAATTTTGCGCAACTAAATGGAAGTTCACTTAGTTTCATCCCTCCAAAAGAGCAACCATACCCTTGAACAACTTAATAACATAACAGCATAACAACATAGGATTACTAGACAACAAGGAGCTAGATTATGAGACTTGAAGTTAGAAATATTCGAAAAAGTTTCTCCGACACCCCCATTCTCAAGGGAATTTCTTTCACTGTAAACAGTGGCGAAGCCATGGGATTTCTTGGACGAAACGGAGCTGGCAAAACTACGACCTTGCGAGCCTTAATGGGTGTTTTCCATCAAGATGAAGGTGAGTTCTTAATGAATGGTCGACCCTTTGACCCTACAGAATATAAGGTAGGCTATTTGCCAGAAGAACGGGGCCTTTATCCAAAAGAACCCATTGAAGATCAACTACTCTATTTCGGCCAGCTACGTGGTGGCCAGCGGAAAGATCTTTTGGATCATATCACTTATTGGTTGGATCGAGTTGAACTGTCAGAATATCGTAAGAAAAATTTGGAGACTCTTTCAAAAGGCAATCAGCAAAAAATTCAGATTATCCAAACCTTGATGAACGATCCAGATATCATTATCCTAGACGAACCATTTAGTGGCTTAGACCCAGTAAACTCCATGATTTTAAAAGAAATCATTCGGGATCAAATCGCTGAAAAAAAGCTGGTTATTTTCTCCAGTCACCAAATGAATTATGTGGAAGAGTTTTGTGATGAGATCACATTAATTGATCAAGGAGAAATCGTCTTGAGTGGTAATTTAACCAAAATTAAGCAGGAGAAAGGTCGCAATCGAATCCGAATTGCCTCACCCCATTCCGGAGACAAACTTCGTCGTGCACTCCTCGCACTAGGTTCTGTGAACCTTAGTTCTGATGCTGAAAGTTATATTCTGCATCTTCCTGGCGGTGCCGATGATCAAAGTGTTCTCCGTACCCTACTAGACCACAACATTATAATCCAAAGTTTTTCCCCCTACTACCCTACCCTCACAGACATCTTTGTGGAAACGGCAGGAAGAGAATGAAGAATTTAAAAACAGTTTTCTTATTTGAACTAAAAAGTTTGCTCCGTAAAAAGGGCCTTCGAATTGCTACCGGTATTATGGTCTTGCTCATCATCTTAATCACTTCTGCTCCCACCTTAATTAGTCTAGTTTCTGGAGATGATCCAGCTGATGGTGACGGTTTGCTACCCAAAGGCAATTATGGAGTTTTTATCAACACGGATGAAATCACGAAAGCTGACTTATCCCCTTATCTCCTCGGACAAAATGTGAGCTGGTTTCAAGATTTAGATCATCTAAAATCCGCTGTAGCAAACGAGGAAATCGATACCGGTTTCCAAGTTACTTCACCTACCTCCTACGAACTTGTAGTTCAAGATCGTGCCATGGGTAGCTACTCTGGATACTGGATGGATGAAATCCTAACCGCTCGCCGTCAAACTGAGATTCTTGATCAGGAAGGACTTAATGGAAGCAAACTGCAATCAGAATTAGCTGCAATTTCCATTGAAAGTGAGAGCCTAATTCTAGGTAAGGATTCCCAAGAAAGCTTTGCCGCTGTCTATATCTTAGTGATTTTAATCTTTATGCTCATTATGTTTTACGGCAATAACGTCGCCACCTTCGTGGCCCGAGAAAAAAGTGATCGAACCATGGAATTACTCATAACCAGTAGTGATACCACCAGTTTAATGGTGGGTAAAGTTCTGGCATCAGGTCTCGTTGGTATTCTTCAGGCTTTGATTTTAGTGGGAACAATTTTCGGCGGTTTCCTCTTGAATAAAAGAAATTATCCTGAGGAGTTTTTAGAGTTTTTCAACTTAAGTTTGTCCTTAGATAATCTTCTTGTATACCTTGTCTTCTCACTCACTGGCTATTTTCTCTTCCTATTTATCTTTGCTGCCGTGGGTGCTTTAATGTCGAAAGTAGAAGATGTTCCTGCCGCAACTACTTTAGTGACCATGCTTGTTATGGTTTCTTATTTCATTTCACTATTCACCCTAAACGTTCCGAATGGGCTACTGATGAGAGTAACTTCTATTCTCCCTTTAACATCCTTTATGGTCATGTTTGTTCGCTACTCACTAAGTAGCGTCTCGCTTTGGGAAGTCATCCTCTCCTATGTCTTACTGTTTGGAACAACAGCTCTCATGGCTACTATCTCCATTAAGATTTATCGTTTTGGTACCATGAACTACGGGAATACAACCAATATATTCAAATTAATCAAGAAAGCCTTAAAATCAAACTCTTGATCCTAAAGGTAGCGTGGGCTTATCGCTTTGTGCGCCAAGGCCACGCTGCCTTTGTTTTAGATGCATACACCTGATTATTATTTTTCTTTCATTGATACTCGACAATTATTACCCTTCTTAGTTCGTTTAGCTGACCAATCGTTTTCTTCTAAACCTTTTTACGCAGAATTTTTTCCATAGTTTTCCCTTTAGCCAATTCATCGATTAGCTTATCTAAATAGCGGATTTCTTGCATTAATGGATCTTCTATCTCTTCCACTCGAACACCACAAATTAATCCCTTTATTTCTTTTCTTCTCGGGTTCATTTTGGGAGCCTTCGTAAAAAATGTTTCAAAATCTGTTTCTGCCTCCCAGTGAGCTTCAAGATCGTGTTGGGTATAACCAGTCAGCCACCGGAAAATTTCATCAACTTCTGCCTTGGTCCGTTCTTTTTTCTCAGCCTTTGCTAAATACAAGGGATAAACGCTCCCTACACTCATGGTAAAAATCTTCTTTTTTTTCATTACTGCCTCCAAGTCGGATTTATTTCTTCTCTTGACATTCATTTTGAATTCTCTTCAATAAATTGTAGTCGTTTGTTGAGTAATATCCATTTAAATCTGAATTGGCATATCACAAAATGTGATAACATGCTTTATTTTTAATTTTTAACTCATATTGCAATAAAAAGAGTTATGATTAAACCAATAAATAACTCTTAAACTACTAATAAAGGAGGGTCTTATGCAAGAAAAAGCATTACTTAAACTAAGAAACTTTAACAAATTAATGGGAGCCCTTCATTTCATTCAAGGTGTCGCCATGCTATTTTTGGCCACTTCGGTGATTCAAAAAATTGGAGAATTTCAACCCACCATTACCCAAAATTTTTTGGCTTTCAACCAGGAAACAAAGACTTTAGAACTGGCTTCGAAAGCCCTCTTTGATCTACCTTTCGGGATTTTAGTGGCTGTCTTCTTATTTATTTCAGCTGCTGCTCATGCTTTGGTATCTTTTCCAAACAAACTAAACGCCATCTACTCTAGAGATCTAGAGAAAGGCATCAATAAATTTAGATGGTTTGAATACGCCTTAAGTTCATCCATTATGATTGTTTTGATTTCCACTTTGTTCGGAATCTACGACATTGCCTCCTTAGTTCTAATTTTTGCAGTGAATGCATCCATGAATTTATTTGGTCTCGTAATGGAACAGCTCAACTCCATGCGTGAAAAAGACAACATTAATTGGGGGCCTTTCATTTGGGGTTCCATTGCTGGAATCGCTCCATGGATTGCTATTCTGCTTTATATGTTTGGTACAGGAAACTTTGGACAGGTCCCTTGGTTTGTTTGGGCCATTGTGGGAACATACTTTGTCGCCTTCAATACGTTCCCAATTAATATGATCCTGCAATATAAAAAAGTTGGTAAATGGAAAGACTACATCTATGGTGAAAGAGTTTATATCATCCTTAGGTTAGTTGCGAAAACTTTTTTAGCTTGGTTGGTTGTCTTGGGAGCCATGCAGCTTTAAGGGTCACTTATATTTTTACAACTAATTAAACTCAAATATTTTAACGTCTAATTCCAATTC
>JAAZGI010000284.1 GCA_012511315.1 Clostridium sp. | reverse complement strand
TGGTGTGGTTTCTACTGGTGTGGTTTCTACTGGCTTCGTCTCTTCTGGAGATGTTTTTTCCGGCTCCGGTTTTGATTGTTCTTCAGTTGTTGTTTGCTCTCCTATTGGAACGGAATCTTTGGCATCAGTGGAATCCTCTGTTTGAGATCCGATTGTATCTTTTGTTTGTGTTTCAGTGCTTTCTAAAGTAATGGTCGCTTCTGGTTTAATAATATCATTCGCTGATATAGAACAAGCGGAAACTGTAGTTAATACTAAACCAATCAAGATAAATCTAGATATTAATTTCATTGTAAGTTCTCCTCTCGTAGATACGATTATTATGTCATAAAACTCTCTTGGAAAAATGACAAGAAAGTAACTTGCCATCACCTTACAATTATCTAATAAAAATGCCTATAATTCAAATTCTTTTTAATCCCACATCAATTCAAGCCAAAGCAAACTCATATTGCCATTATACCTCTTTTCTCGTATCATGAATCATAGCAATAACCTATAGAGGAGATTATCATGCAGAACACAAAAAAGTTGACCTACGGCGCATTGTTTTTAGCTTTTGGACTTTTAATTCCACAGATTTTTCATCTAGTTGGGGGAACCGGCCCCATCTTTTTACCCATGCATATTCCTGTTCTTTTAGCTGGTTTCTTTTTAGGCGGACCAATGGGTGCTATCATCGGTATTCTGACACCCATTTTAAGTTCCCTGGTCACAAGTATGCCTCAGCCGCCAATCCTTTATTTTATGATTGCTGAACTGGCAGCTTATGGTTTTTTTGCCGGTCTTCTTTTTAAAAATATGAAGCTCAATTCAATCGTATCCTTAATTGGGGCTATGGTCGCAGGAAGACTTGTCTTAGCCATTACTGTATTTGCACTACAACCTTTAATGGGTCTTCAACTGTCTCCCAAGGCCTATCTTGTTGCAGCAGTTACCAATGGTCTGCCTGGTATTCTACTCCAACTCATCTTGATTCCAGTTTTAGTTCGCCTAATCAGTCGAGGTACTCAATTCCCAAATACCACAAACTAAGAAAAAGAAGTTGGAGTAACCGCCAACTTCTTTTTTTGTTCGAGATTTAGTGAGGTTTTCTTTTCCCTTCATCTACTATGGTCTTCTTCTATTTTTAAATTCTGCAGAGCTCTTTCATCACGCTCATCATTATAAATACGCTCATCATTATAGAGCTCTAGTCATTGAAGATCATTTTAATTTAATTTTAAACTTTAATTTTAATTTAAAAACATTGTATTACTGTAAATGATTCTGTATCCAAATAGTGCGAACTTATAATCCCGCTTCAAGAATCCCTCTTCAAGAATCCCTCTTAAAGAATCTCTCCTCAAAACCCGCTACTTAAATGAGGTTTTCCTTAACTTGATTGATCGGTTAGGACCTTTTCATAATGCTTAGAAAAAGGGATTTCCTCCTCTTCAATTTCCTTGGAATATTTAGCTCTTCCTTTTGCTATAATAGTGCTAGCAGTATCAAACTGTATAAAAAAGTAAAGTGAGTTGTTTAATATGTGTACCACAATTTTAGTGGATTATGATAATGGCACTGTAATGGGCCGCAATATGGACTGGGATATGGATGTCAATTACCACATTATTTATCTTCCAGCTGGCTTTGAATATGCCAAGGACCTCTACGGGAATCCTCTTAAAAGTAAATATAAAATGTTAGGACTATGTTTTCGTAATATGAACCCCCTAAAAGATGGGGTGAATGAACATGGCCTAATGGGTTCTACCAACATGTTTATTAAAATGAACCTATTTAGTTCAAAGGTTGAAGCTGGGAAAATTAATATATCTTCTTTAGACTACTTTAACTATGCCTTAGGCAACTACCGCAATGTTGCTGAACTTGTAGAGGATCTTCCAAATATTCATATTTCCAAAAAAGATCACTTAGGAAATAAAGTTGTAACACCCGATTTCCATTTTTACTTCGCTGATGCTTCAGGGGACTCCATTTTAGTTGAGCCAATGGATCACAAGCTAACGGCAATCGATAATCCTTATAAAGTGATGACCAACTCCCCACCCATTGACCACCATGCCCGAGCTTTAGAAAAAACCTTCCACCAAGAAGGTCGCAAATTTCAACCTGCCAAAGATTTACCCGGTGGCTATGATCCTGTCTCTCGCTTTGTTAAGGCCTATTACCTAAATGAACATATTGCCGATGCCATTACTAGAGAAGATGCCTTAGAAAACACCTACTCTATATTGGAAGCTTTAAAAATTCCAGAAGCCTTCACAAAAACTAAATATGATTATACCTTTACCCGCTACATCACGGTATACGATGCAGGAACTCGATTATTAACAGTGCGTAGTCACATGAATCCACGAATCTACTCGATTTCCATGGATGATGTAAAGCATCTAGAAGATAAAACCCTTCTTCCCATCCCTCGGCGAATTGTAACGGATCCCCTATACCCATCGTTGAAAGCTCCCCTTTAATCTTTATCAGCCCTCGAATATATATAGAGAAATTGTTTTTCAAGATTATTTCTATATATTTCAGCAAAATACAGAATTTAACGCTATTTAAAAAGATTTTTTACTTTTTTTCTAGTTTTCAAGTTTTTTTTACCCCTTTAAAACTAATTTCAGTTCCTAAACTACAGTCTCGTTGCAAAAACGCAACAACCGCTAAGGGTGTTGCATTCTTGCCAAACCCTTGATGCATGGCTAGTAGAAACCGTTTCCTTAACGTCTGCGTAGCATTTTTGCAACAGTTTTTATAGACTCGATAGGCCCCTAAACCCTTTAAACATGCCATTCTCAAGACTTGGCACGCCATTTGCTTAATATAAAGTGAACAGGAAAAACCTGTATAACTATTAACTAAAATTTTTAGGGGGATATTAATTATGAGTAACAAAGTTGATCCAAAATTTGTTGACAAGGGTGCTAATTACGCATTCGACCAGGAATTGCTACAGCAGGCATTTGCTGAAGCTAAGAAGATTTATGAAGAAAGAGGTTTCATGAGAAAGATGGGCTTTGGTAAGGCACCAGCAGTTACCACTGTCGATATGGCAAGAGCTTGGATGAGCGACGGACATCCTTTCACATGTGAAAACAATAATGAAATTTGTGCAAACGCACTTCAAGTTTTAGATGCAGCTAGAGATTCTGGAGTTCCAATTTTCCACACAACCACAGGTTATGTTGGTAAGGAACAGTGGGACCTTCCACGTTGGGATGAAAAGATTCCAATGCATACATTAGAAATTGATTCAGAGTGGATGGAAATTGATCCAAAGCTAAAACCAAGACCAGAAGAGCCAGTTATTCACAAAAAATATGCATCAAACTTCTTTGGAACACATTTAGCTTCTACATTGTACAAGCTTGGTGTTGACACAGTTATTGTTATGGGAGCTACAGCTTGTGCTTGCGTACGTCACACAGTTATGGATTCCACAGGACACGGCTTTAAGACCATCGTTCCGATCGGAACCATCGGTGACCGTGTACCAGGCGTTATCGAGTGGAACCTATTCGACATGGATGCTAAGTTCGCAGACGTTCTTCCATTAGAGGAAGTTGTTGAGTACCTAAAGGGTATTGATAAGAGCGTTTATAACTACGGATCCGCAAGAGATCTATAATCAATTAACTTAAATCACACATCAGGGATACCCATAAAAAGGTATCCCTGAGCTATAACTAAATCTTTTTCCTCAAACATAGAGCGAAAAAGATGACCGCAAAGGAGGCAATATATTGAGTTTAATAATTAAAAATGGAACGATTGTAACTTCAACAAGTGAGTATAAAGCTGACATTCTTGTAGAAGGCGAAAAAATAGTTGATATTGGAAAAGACCTAGATCCAGCTGGTCATGAAGTTGTCGATGCAACCGGAAAATACGTGTTCCCTGGTGGAGTAGATGAACATCTTCACTACAATGCTTTTAATTCATTAGGCTATGAGACTTCCCACGCTGCATTGGCTGGAGGCACCACAACGGTTGGTGACTTTGTCATGCAACCAGAGGGCAAAAGCCTTAAAGAATCCATTGTAGAGTATAAGAGGGATTTTGTAGATGGTGTCGCAACACCTGACTA
>JAAZGI010000283.1 GCA_012511315.1 Clostridium sp. | reverse complement strand
TTCCGTCCATGGAGACATGGGGGTGGGAGTTGGTATTGCTGGGTTCGCCGTGAGTGGCCCAACGGGTATGACCGATTCCTGTATGCCCCCGAAGTGGGGTCTCCTCTAAATGATTTTTTAAGTTTTTTAAACGACCTTTCGCTTTTTCCGTAATCAGGCTGCCCTCGTTCATGACGGTGATTCCCGCCGAGTCATAGCCTCTGTATTCTAATTTTGAAAGTCCTTCTAGAAGAATGCTTTCTGCTTGGTTTGATCCAATATAGCCTACGATTCCACACATTATAATTGTTACCTTTCTTATACATAATATTTGCAGGCCACAGCCCAACCGGATTTGTAGTCTGCGTTGCCGCAGAGGTTTACCGGTCTTTATCGGAAGCTGGTTTCCGTGAAGTATCCGCCGAAATTCCGATCACTCCATCCTCGTCAACCCATAGGGTCCAGGCGCTATTTGTTATATTTTCCTTTCATTTTTTTGTTTTTCCTGCTTCATTATTATATTTAAAATATGTTGTGATTACAATTGGGTCATGGAGTGGATTTAGCTTAATTAATTAAAAGAAAGTAAACTTAAAATCCTCAACCTGGAAAGAAGGTAAGTGGGTTTCAGGTTTTATTTACTGTAGGAGCTTTAGAAGGATTAAGATTAACTTCACGCTGATGTTAAGCATCTACGGAATCAATCTGTTGTTAAGGATAAATAAAAGTAAAAAAATTTGGTTAGAGCTCTTTATAAAAAAACGGACTATGGGGATTCCAGATAGGAATCTCTATAGTCCGTTTTAGATGCATTATTTTAAAAAGCACTTTGAAAACTCGAACAGTTATTTTTAGTTAAATGGTGAAAAAGCATGGAATATCCAAGCTCTTGGATCCCTTAGGATCCTAAGGTCTAAATATCGTCTAAAAGATCCAATCAATAAGGCCTAGTTTTTCCTAGTTTAAACACCCTTGCTTTTTAGCAAGGCTTAATTTAACTGTTTTTATAAGAGATTATTGCTCATACTAAGTCTTATGCATTTCTAACCTCAGTGTTGCTCTTTAAGCTAAGTATTGCTCTTTAAGCTAAGTATTGCTCTTTAAGCTAGGGGATACTCTTTAAGCGACCTGCTCACCGCGTAGTCTATAGTTTTTGAGAAACTCCAGACCAAAGAGAACGGCAATGCCAAGTAAAAAACCGAAGAGCCGAAAAGAGGATAAACTTAAGGCAGGTAGTGGTTCGGCTAATGTGGTAGGTCCCATGACGATGGCGAATAAGGAACCAGTCATCAGCCCTAAAACCAAATAAACCATTTGACTCCGGTGGTTTTTCAAGGCGGATCGGATGAAATGGATGGAAACCCCGATTCCCAATAAGATGCCAAGACCTAAGGTTATTAA
This sequence comes from Clostridium sp., assembly GCA_012511315.1. Taxonomy (GTDB): domain Bacteria; phylum Bacillota; class Clostridia; order Clostridiales; family Clostridiaceae; genus JG1575. The sequence continues at coordinate 2,338 of JAAZGI010000283.1, read as the reverse complement.
GCCGGCTAGACCCGCAAAATTAAAATTCAAAAGCTGTTTAATGGCTTCCAGAACAGGGATATATATACCAGCTATAAGTAGTACCGTGGAACCAGAAATACCTGGTAGCACCATGGCACTAATTGCCACCATACCTGTTAGAAAAATATAAAGGAAATGGAGGGGTTGTAAACTTAAAAAGTTAATGGTTTCAAGGGAACCGGAGGCTGAGCGCAGGGAGGTGAGTCCAACCACAATCGCCAGCCCAATTAACATAAATGGGATATGCTTAAGTTGTTTTTTTAAAAGCTGCTTTTCGGAGTGGGCAATAAATGGAATAGCCACTATGGTCAAGCCCAAAAACAAGGAACTCATAAAGTAAATATTTTTGGTGAAGAGGTTTGATAAAAGCAAAATACTAGCGACCATTCCTGGACCCCAACCGAGCAGAAGTTGGAATAGATATCGCCTAGATTCCTTACGGGTGTCTTCGTTTTTCTCGAAAAGACCATGTAAGGCGTTGATGAATTGGTCATAAAAACCAAGAATAAATGCCACAGTGCCGCCTGATACCCCAGGGACGCTGTCTGCTATGGCCATACACAGACCATTAATTGCTGTTAGTATCATAAAATTCTCCTTCAAAATATAAAAACTTTTTCTTATAAAGATTTTCTTTCATTTATTCTATTCGCTTCACTTTAAATAACAAGAACAAGGCCAAGAAAAAAATGTTTATCTTTAGCATGTATTCTAGTCTTTTTTATTTTTAATTTAAAACATTGTCGCTAACTCCACTATGAATTTGTGATTTTTCAGTATATCACAAATTTAGAGAAAGCTAGACCTCAAAATAAGTATATGGAGCTTGAATTGAACGATGATTAAAAATACAAAGTAAGATTCAAGCAAATCATTCTTTTTTTCATATTAGCTACCCCAAATATACCATAAAACTTGGCAGCTTACCTTGATGACTTGTATTCAATTGATGGTGATTTCTAATGACAAAATAGTAAAGAAATGATTTAAAGAAAACTAATGATAGCAAACAAAAAGACACTTTCCAGAAAAGTGTCTTTTGTTTGATTGACCTAGAAACGATGGACTAACCTTAGGATAATGGTTATCAAATGGAACTAACTAAAAACCTCATCGGCAGCATAAACTGCTTGGTCTTGAGTGAAACCTTCGTATTTAAGTTGGTCAATGAGTCCACTTCGAGAAAAAGAGCTATATTCAAGATATTGCTGAGCCTTTAAGACAGCTTGCTCATACCAATCGGCCCCACATTTATCAGCACCGTATTTAGCTTGCTTTGTTGTAAATTCCTCATATTCAAGCTGTTCGATTAGTCCTTTTTTAGAAAAAGCAGAATAGTCAAGATACTGTATGGCTTTACGTTTCGCCTGGGCAGACCAATCCGCACCGCAATTTTTTGCACCATATACCGACTCATCGTAAGAGTAACCTTCATATTCAAGTTGGCCGATGAGGCCTTTATAGGAAAAAGCTGAGTACTCTATGTATGATTTAGCTTTTTTTAAGGCGTTTTTCTCACCAGTTGTAGCTCCAGATGTCGGTTTAGTGGCTGGTTTGGTAGCTGGTTTAGTAGCTGGTTTGGTAGCTGGTTTGGTAGCTGGTTTGGTAGCTGGTTTGGTGGCTGGTTTGGTGGCTGGCTTCGTGGCTGGCTTTGTGGCAGGTTTTGTGGCAGGTTTTGTGGCAGGTTTAGTAGCTGGTTTAGTAGCAGGTTTAGTAGCTGGTTTAGTAGCAGGTTTAGTGGCTGGCTTGGTGGTTGGTTTAGTAGCAGGTTTAGTGGCTGGCTTGGTGGTTGGTTTAGTAGCAGGTTTGGTGACAGGTTTAGTGACTGGCTTGGTAACAGGTTTAGTTTCAGGTTTAGATTCAAGTTTGGTTGCATCTGCAACAGTGGAATCTGTTGAGACTATAGAGTCGGTGATTGTTGTCGTTGAATCGGTGTCAAGGACAGGTGAGTTACTGTTACAGGCTGCAAGTGAGAAGTTTAACCCTGCTAATAGTACCAGTGCAATAATTTTTCTTTTCATGGTTTCCCCTTTTACTGATGTATTTTTTAAGACAAGGAAAAATAGTAAAGATCGGTTCATTTGGAACTGGCAGAGAGAATGAAAGGGTATAAGGCTCTTTAGTGCTAAGTATAATTCATTGATCCGACAATTATCGTTAGATTGGGGGTGGTTGGTTGTTTTTCGAAAAAACTTCTAGGTCCTGTGGGTTGGCTAAGTTGAACCAATGAGCTAAGGCATAAAGTTGCATCATTTTTGTATAGGAAAGAGATGGGTTTTTAAGCATTTTTCAATGGAAGTGAAATCATTTACGGTAA
>JAAZGI010000282.1 GCA_012511315.1 Clostridium sp. | reverse complement strand
TGTTAATTGAACCATTATTTCCTCCTTACCTTAGAACCACTGCGCCAACGGGGCAGACTTCCATACAAGTACCGCATTTAATACAAGCATCTTGATCAATCACATGAAGTTCTTTCACATTACCAGCAATACAATCCACCGGACAGTTGCGTGCACACTTAGTACAGCCGATGCACTGATCTGTAATAAAGTAGGTGGAAAGCGCTGTGCAGACACCAGCAGGACATTTCTTATCCACTACATGGGCAAGATATTCATCCGCAAAGTTTTCTAGGGTTGAGAATACAGGGTTTGGTGCGGATTCTCCTAAACCACATAAAGAAGCGTGAGCAACTGTCTCAGCGATATCTCTTAAAGTCACTAAGTCTTCCTCAACGGCTCGTCCTTCCGTGATTTTCTCTAAGATTTCTAGCATCCGTTTTGTACCTTCCCGGCAAGGAGTACATTTTCCACAGGACTCATCAACAATAAAGTCCATATAAAAACGTGACACGTCAACCATACAGGTATGGTCATCCATTACAATCATTCCGCCTGATCCCATCATGGAACCAATCGCTGTCAAGCTATCAAAGTCGATGGGCGTATCTAAGTGCTCGTCTGTAATACAACCACCAGAGGGACCACCGGTTTGAATAGCCTTGAACTTATGATTATTGGGGACGCCGCCACCAATTTCAAAAATAATTTCACGTAATGTTGTGCCCATTGGTACTTCAATAAGACCAACGTTCTCAATATTTCCACCTAAGGCAAATACTTTAGTTCCTGGACTACCTTCTGTACCAATGGTCCGGAACCAATCTGCTCCCTTTAAAATAATGGGAGCGATATTGGCATAGGTTTCCACATTATTAATAACGGTTGGTTTTAGCCATAATCCAGCTTCTGCCATTCTTGGTGGTTTAACCCGAGGCATGCCTCGTTTTCCTTCCATGGAATTTAAAAGAGCCGTGGCTTCTCCGCAAACAAAGGCACCAGCCCCGAGGCGAAGCTCAAGATCAAAGTCAAATCCGGTTCCAAAGATGTTTTTACCCAAAAGCCCATAGCTTTTTGCCTTATCAATCGCTTCATACAGGCGTTGAACGGCACCAGGGTACTCTGCTCGAATATATATATATCCTTCATGAGCACCAATGGCATAACCATTAATAATCATGGCTTCAATAACAGAATGAGGGTCACTTTCCAAGACAGACCGGTCCATAAATGCACCTGGGTCCCCTTCATCCGCATTACAAATAACATACTTGGTTTCGCCTGGATTCTGACGGGTATATTTCCACTTTAGCCCCGTTGAAAAACCACCGCCACCACGGCCTCGAAGACCAGATTTTTCCACTTCTGCAATGACTTCATCTGGTGTCATCTCAAATAAGACCTTATGAAGTGCTTGATATCCATCCATGGCAATATATTCATCCAAAGATTCAGGATTAATAAATCCTGCATTGCGTAAGACAATTTTCTTTTGGTATTTATAGAAAGATGTTTCTTCCAAAGGAATCGGTACATTATCAATCAAGCTTTGCGGATTAATGTGTTCTTTGACGGGATTACCACCAATAAAGTGTTCTTTAAAAATACGTTCCACATGTTCTGGTTTAATATGGGAATACAAGATTCCTTCAGGATAAACAACCAAGAAAGGACCTGCTGCGCAAAAACCAAAGCAGCCGGTACGTTTAACACTGATTTCAGACTCTAGGTCATGTTCTTTAACAAGCTCGACCAACCGGTCCATAACCTTGTCGCCTTTGTTGGAAGCACAACCGGTACCTAAACAAATCATAACTTCATATTTGTATCCAGATTTCGTTCGCTTTCCTAAACGAGTAGACATTTTAACTAGGGTATCAGCTTGAACTTGTTTCAGCTTTTCTAATGTCATCATATTAAATCGCCTCCTTAGCTAAAAATTCTTCGGCTTCTTTCCGGGCTTTTTCATCATATTTTAAATGAACCATCAAGTCGCGAACATCTTTAGCCGTGAGACGACCATGAACCTCGTGACCCACCGTAATTACTGGAGCTAAACTGCAGGCTCCAAGACAACGAGTGGAAGTAACAGAAACTAGCCCATCTGTGGTTGTATGACCGGCTTTTACTCCGACTGCTTTTTCTATTTCTTCCAACACTTTACCAGATCCTTTAACATAACAAGCTGTTCCCATGCAGATTGAAATGTCTGTTTTTCCCTTAGGGATTTCTGTGAATCTTGAATAGAATGTGAGTACCCCGTAGACCTCTGCCATTGGAATTCTTAATTCACTGGCAATCAATTCTTGAATTTCAGTTGGTATAAAGCCAAATTCGTCTTGGGCATGATGTAATGCCTGCATCAATTGGCCCGCTTTCCCCTTAAGCGGAGCCAAGAAAATCTTGAAATCTTTAAGGTCCTCTGCTCTTTCTTCTGGATTAAAATATTTTGACATATTGTCCCCCTTCTACCTCTACTTTTCAAATGTAAAACCAATCGGTTTACTATGAATAATTGTGAGATTAGTATTTCTTTACTAATTTATTATACCTTGAAAATCGTTTTTCACAAACGATTTCACTTGTTAATTTATTAACATATACCTGTTTTATAAATCTAATTCCATCCGAATCCCATTATTTCACATCATCGCCTATGCAAATTCTTCCTTCAGTTACAACTTTTAGAAAAAACACATGGCCAATGAGCTGGCAGGATGATGGCTTTAAAACACAACCAGGGTGGCAGCGTTTCTGACGACTCGTCACTATGAATTGAGCTTGACCAATTGAAAGCAACTGATCCGTTCTTAGTGGATCTAGCTTGTCCACCACTAAATCAGCTTTAAAGCGTTGAGTACATAATCCATCTTTACCCTCATTTAAGCAGTAGCTGACGACAGCTTGTTCCGTTAAGGTTACCATTCCATCGCCTTTTCTCAAGCCTTCAAGATGGATCTTTTGGCAATATCCCACTAAATTAACATGTTGAATCTTAGTTATCTTCATTGCTCAATAATTGAATGGAATCACCTGGCTTAATCGTGCCGCCCTTAATTATTCTTGTGAAAATACCTTCTCTTGGCATCACACAATCCCCCACTAGATTTCGAATGGCACACCCAGTGTGACATTGCTTACCTATTTGGGTCACTTCATGGATGGTTTCACCAATTGATAATTGAGTACCCACCGGCAGCTTATGCAAAACAACTCCCTTAGTTGTCAGATTTTCAGCAAAGGAGCCAATGGCAAGTTCCCCTGTACCTTGCTTTTTCATAGCTTCATAGGATTCAATGGCCAGTAAAGACACCATTCGATGCCAATCTCCAGCATGGGCATCCCCTTTTAAGCCTACGTGCTCCACAAATTGTCCTTCAAAGACCGGCTCTTTCACTACTCCTTTGGTTTCACTGATGTTAATACTAAGAACCTGGGCATCGGCAGTGATTAATTCCTTTGGATTAAGGCTGACTTCTTCTTTTGAAAAAGACAGTAAGTCATTTATCTTCTCATGGGTGACCTTCTCATTCGAGATCTTCTCATGTTTGCTTTTCTCATAATCAGTTGTTATACCATTTGGTTCTCCAACTGAGTTTTTTATCGTCTTATCATCCATATTTTTTCTCCTGCTGTTTAAATTCTAAATAGATAAACTATTTCGATGGTCAAAGCCATCTTGAATATCTACGCCATTTTAACTGTCTAAACCATCTTAACCGTCACTACACAAAAAAGTAGTCTCTTAATGAGTTTCGGAACTGAAGGATTTATACCGCTGAAACACACCTTTTAAAGTTGCAGTTTAAAAGGTGTGTTTTAAATGCTTATATTTTCTTTAGTTTTTTTATTGTCGGCAGTTTTTGTATTGTCTTTAGCCTTTGCATTGTCTTTAGCCTTTGCATTGTCTTTAGCTTTTGCATTGTCTTTAGCTTTTTTTAGTAAACTTAACTCTTCGTATGCTCGCGTTTAAAATCACCAGATTTGCCACCAGACTTTTCCAGCAGCATAATATCTGTGATTTCCATGGTCTTATCAATGACCTTACACATATCGTAAATAGTTAAAAGAGCAGCTGATACCGCAGTTAAAGCTTCCATTTCGGCTCCAGTAGGTCCTTGGGTGTGGATGGTAGCGATGGCTGTAATACCTGAGTCAGATACTTCAAAGGTCAAATCAACCCCACGCAAAAGGATGTTATGGCATAGGGGAATAATTTCAGGTGTTTTTTTAGCAGCCATAATTCCAGCTACTTGGGCTATGGCTAACACATCGCCTTTTGAAATTTTCCCTTCCTGGATCTTAGCCAGTGTTGTCTTTTGCAAATGGATGGTTCCTTTGGCTTGTGCTTTTCTCTTGGTATCTGGCTTTTCAGCCAAGTTAACCATGTGTCCACGTCCTTCTTCATTTAAGTGAGTAAATTCCATCATTAGCCTCCAATTTCATTCATGTTGGTTCCAGCTTCACTTTTTACATCCAAGCGGTGTGATTTTGGTTTTAAAGCTACCCATTCTTTAATTTTTGCTTTTAAAAGATTGGGTTCTGATACAAAGGGCTTTAAATTGCCAATTTCTCCAGAGTGAAGACACAGTCTTAAGTTGCCAGAGGCTGACACTCGAATCCGATTGCAATCAGCACAAAAATTACAGCTGACTGGGTTTATAAATCCAACGGTTCCTCCATATCCAGGCCGCTTAAAGCGCCTAGCAACGGAGTGGTCATCACTAATTTGTTCAATCAAGTCAGGATAGCTGGCGATGACTTCAGATACCGGCATAAAGCCCGCTTTATTATCCATGACCGGTCCCATGGGCATTAATTCAATAAAACGGACATGAATTCGTGGATCCTTGGTTTGGTCGATCAGTTGATCGATTTCATCATCATTAAAGCCGCGCATTAAAACCACATTGATTTTAATGGGGTCCAGTCCCACTTCCAGTGCTTTCTCAATTCCTTTAAATACTCTGCTAAGATCGCCGCCTCGGGTGATCTTAGCAAATTTATCAGGGTTTAAGGTATCCAAACTAATGTTGACTCGATCTAGTCCGGCTGCCTTATAGGTTGCAGCTAAGTCTTCTAAAAGAATCCCATTGGTGGTTAAGGCAATCTCCTCTACCCCCATCTCTTTTAAAGCTTCTATAATCTCCGCAAGATCGCCCCTGAGCGTCGGCTCGCCACCAGTGAGTCGTATTTTAGTGACACCTAGATCAACGAAAGCTTGGGCTATCGCAAGGATCTCCTCCTTGGTCATGATTTCTTCCGGTCGTATCAAAGGAATCCCCTTTTCCGGCATACAATAGGTGCAGCGCAAGTTACACTGATCCGTTACGGATAATCTTAAATAATTTAATGTTCGGTCAAATTGATCTATGAGCATACTAATTCTCCAATATGGTACCAAGGTCCTCCAAAAGATATCCGCCACGCTTGGTGAGCTTATCACTGAATTCCTCTGATGTCAGGTTGTTTATAAAGGTTTGGACTCGAGGGTCTTCTAAGTTTTCTCGAGCCACTAAGAAATCGTAGTGTTCCTGTCCCAGTGGTATAAAATCCAGATCCAAGGCTAGGGCAGCTGAAAGAACGCCAGCGCCTGCCGTTGCATTACCTTCGGCCACAGCTGCTGCCACCGTAGTGTGAGTTGTAGCTTCTCGCTCATAGCCATTGATGGTGGTTGGATCAATCCCTTCACCTTTTAGTAGGTGATCAACAAAGATTCGAGTTCCTGAGCCCCGTTGCCGGTTCATAAAAATAACATCATCTCTTGTTAGATCTTGAATCCTTTGAATATTTGCCGGATTTCCTTTTTTCACCATTAAGCCTTGGATCCGTCCTGGTCCACGTATAATAACATGGCTTTGATTGGGGAAATATTTTTTCAAGATATGGAGATTATAGCTACCATCGGTCTCATCTAAAATATGAATGGGCGCTAGAAGCGCTTCTTTATTACGCATAGCCAGTACCCCACCCATGGAGCCTACGTGGGTTGAGTTAATAGGCATCATGTTACCTAAAATATCGATGGCAATATCATGGGAGCCGGTAATGGTTAAACGAGCATGAACTTCATCTAAGGGCCTTAACAAACGAACTTTAATTGTTTCGCCACGAGCTAAGCCCTCATCCTTTTGCTCAATAATCCCAATTCCATCGGACCGCACTAAGCTCATTGAGACCCCAGCACCACTTTTAGCGGGAGTGGCCCGATAAGCTCCTTCCTCAAAGTGGAGACTCAAGCGCACATACTCCTTATTTTTTAATGAGGAGTGAATATCAGCGTTTAAAATGGCTTCAACCCAAATATCTTGGCTTTTATGTCCCGATAAGTAGTCTAAAATTGGCGCTGCAAACTCTTGAAAACTAATATAACTGGATACAGGATACCCAGGTACCCCAATGACGGGTGTTTGATTAATTTTTCCTAGAATTGAAGGTTTGCCTGGCTTAATGGCAATGCCGTGAACCACCACTTCCCCCAGCTCTCGAACGGCTTTGGCTGTAAAATCCTTGGTTCCTGCTGAAGATCAAGCCCCAACTAACACTAAATCGGACTCTTGAGCCGCTTTGGCAATGGCTTTTTTTATGATTTCAAAGTCATCATCACAGGGTGGATAACGCTTAGCAATTCCACCAGCTTCTTCGACCAGAGCTGCCATCATCCAAGAATTTGAGTCTGGTATGTGACCTTTTCTGATTTCTTCTGGTGTTTCCACTAACTCTGAACCTGTTGGGATAATGGTTACGATGGGCTTTTTAAACACAGTCACTTGACTTACCCCACCGGCAATCACAGAGCCTAAATCAAAGGGTCGAATTTTATGACCTCGAGGCAGGATCATTTCGGTGGCCACGATATCTTCCCCAATGGGACGAATATGTTGCCAGGTAATAGCTGGTTGATGAATCAAGAGGCCATTGGCTTCAACCATGACATCTTCTTTCATAATAACGGCATCATAAGGCTCATCCACTGGGTTGCCTGTATTAACATAGACAAAATCTTTGCCTTCTTCTAGAAAAACCGGCTCTTGGGGACGAGCTAATAACGTCGCCTTGGTGACAACGGCAATTCCGTCCATGGCAGCGCAGTTAAAAGACGGTGAAGATAATAAAGCTTCCACCGCTTGAGCCGTAATCCTACCCAAACTGTCTTGAACTGGAATATCCTCTACACTTGGCTTTAAGTCTAGGGATTCCAGGTAAATGCGTCTGGCTTCATCTTCCTTGGTATTTCCTATATATCGATTTTCTTTAATCATAATAAAATCACATCCAATACGGTTCCTTCATCCACACCCTCTTCTTCTTCAGCAATCATGGCATAGCCTTGGGCTTGAGTTAATTGACTCACAAGGGCTGAATTTGAATAATAAGGCTTGCATAATATCTCATCTTTTGTTTCGGTTAGCGTTAAAAACTGACAAGTTAGTCGCCCAGCGACTGAGGGAAAGTTGACTTGAGTTTTCGCCTTAATCAGTGATTTTGGCACGGAGCAGCCCGTTGATTTCTGAAAGTATTCCATGACAAGGGTTTTAAAAATCATCATGGCAGAGACTGGATGACCAGGTAGGCCAATCACTGGCACGCCATCAATGGACGCCCCAATGGTTGGTTTACCTGGTTTAATCCGGATGCCATGAAAAAGAACCTTCCCACCTAAACCTTCTATTGCTTTTTTTGTAAAGTCTCGATCACCAGCTGAACTACCTCCGGATAAAAGAACTAAATCTGAGTCTTTAAGTCCTTCGTCAATGGCGGCTTTAATTTCCTCTAAATCGTCAGGTACTAGCATTGTTCCCGAAACTAAAAAGCCCGCTTCATCCGCCAAAGCAGAGATGGCATAGGTATTAACATCTCGGATTTTTCCATCAGTGAGCTCGTCTAAAGGTCCGGCAAATTCATCTCCCGTTGAAATGATAAATACCCGGGGTTTTTCAAGAACGGATACTTCCAAGTGATTTAACTGGGCTAGGGCACCTAAATCTTGAGGTTTTAAGCGATGTCCCCGAAATAAAACTGTTTCCCCTTTTTTTACATCCTCCCCAGTTTTAACTAGGTTTAATCCCGCGGAAGCCGGTTTTTGAATTAAAACTAAATCATCCAATAGTTGAGCATCTTCAATCATTACCATGGCATCAGCTCCATCGGGTACCATACCACCGGTTGGAATATACATGGTATCTTCTGGCGTTATTTTTTCATCGGTCATAGTTCCTATATCCAAGGCGCCCTTTAATTTAAGGGTGACAGGGATACTATCCGATGCTCCCTGAGTAGCTTGCGATACCACCGCATATCCATCCACGGTGGATCGATTGTAATAAGGAACATCCTCGTCTGAGAGAATGTCTGAAAACAAATATCGGCCCAAAGCTTCAACAATGGGTACCATTTCATTGCCTTGGTGTAAACTGGTATTTTTATCCATTAAGTCAATGGCTTGATCCAAACTTACTGTTTTAAGAAATTTCATGATGGAGTCTACCTCCTTCTAGGTAATTCTGTTTCATTGTCGGGTGTTCCAGCTCCCGATGTGAAATTAATAGGATGGTTGTTTGATTCAGCTTTTGATGTTCTAAAAGCATCTTGATTGAGTCGTCTCGCGATGTTCGATCCATGGCAGAAAAGGGTTCGTCGAGCAAAAGGATAGGTGTGTTCATAAGCAAACCGCGGATTAAGGATACCTTTTGAGCCTCTCCCATGCTTAAATGGGTGGCTTTTTGATCTAATAAAAAACCTAAGGGTAAATAATCCAAGTAAAACTTTAATCTCTCCTCAATAACCCCTTGAGGTACTTTTTTAAGTTTGAGGGGATACATTAGGTTCTCACGGGCTGTTCGATTTAACATCACCGGTTTCTGAAAAACCTGAGTAACAAGGGTTCCATCTTTGGCCAGCTTTTTAATGTTACTTCCCGCAAAGAAAACTGAGCCTTGATACTCATCATCTAACAAGCTGAGAATTTCAAACAAAGTAGTCTTTCCAGCTCCGTTACTACCAGAAATCTGATGGATTGCATTGCCACAAAAGTGGTACTCCGGAATATTTAAAATCTCACGAGGACCATGTCTTTTTACTAGTTGTTCAATTTTTATTTCCATTGACGATCCCCTTGGATAAACATTACGATCAGATTAATTATTAAAGTAATGGCAAAAAGAATAATTCCCAAGGCAATGGAAATACTTTGATTGCCCATGGAAGTATACATAGAAATAGCCGTCGTCATAACCCGAGTACTATGCTGAATATTCCCTCCCACAATCATGACGGTCCCTACCTCAGCGATGGCTCTAGAAAATGCTGTCATAACCGTGGCGGTCATTTCAGGAGTCATCTCTCGGACTAATAGAGCAATCATTTGAGCATTGGAAGCGCCTGATGTTCGGCCGAGTCTTAAAATATCCCGGCCATCTCGACGAATAATCGTCATGGTCAAAGCGCTGACCACTGGCAAAATCAAAAAAAATTGAGCGATAATCATGGCCCGCGGCGTGTACATTAAGCGCAAAAAGCCTAGTGGACCATTGCCAGAAATAACCAGCACCACCAATAAGCCTACGATGACGGAAGGAACACCCATTAAGATATAGGATAATCGGGTGGTAAATTCCCGCAGCCACCCGCCTTTTAGGTAAATTAACAATGCTAAGGGAATCATGATCAAGGCAGCTAGAATCGTTGCCACGCCAGATACCATTAAGGAAAGACCGGCAATTCCAGCTATTTCAGGATTCCAGTTCAGGATGAGATCAACCGCTTCCCGGATTCCATCTAAAATTGAAGTCATGTTGATAGATCTCCTTTTAAACGTTGACTGTTGCCAAATAAAAGACTCATACCACTTCTTACATTTATTTAATCATTGAAAAGTTAAGAAGTGGTAAAGCTTTTTTATTCCATTAATCTCTTTGATCCTTATTTAAAAGTGCCTGGGAAGAACAATTGTTGGCCATACTCAGCCTTGCCAAATTCTTTGATTAACTCGGCCGCTTGCTCTGATAAAAGCCAGTCGATAAAGACTTTTGCACCTTCAGGATTTCGAACTGTTACTTTTTCTTTGTTTAATTCAATGATTCCATATTGGTTCACTAACTCTTCGGAAGGTTCTGAAACCTCAACTAATTTGGTTGACTCTTGAGTGGCTAAAAAAGTGGAACGGTCTGCTATGGTAAACCCTTGTTTTTCAGCAGCCACTTGAAGTGTATTTGCCATACCTTGACCCACTGAGAAATACCAGTCTGATTCGCCTTCTGGTAAGGTGACATCAGCTGTTGCCCAAGTTCTTTTTTCAAAACCATGGGTACCTGAGTCATCACCTCTAGAAACGAAAGGTAATTTCTTTTCTTCAATAATTTTTAAAAGTTCTACAATGTTTTTCTCGTCACCAACTTGTTCTTTCACAGCTTCATCGCCAACTAAAAGGAAATCATTGTACATCAAGTCATGACGAACCACACCAAAGCCTTCTTCTACAAAAGCTTCTTCTCTTGCTTTGTCATGAACCATTAACACATCTGCATTACCAGCCTTAGCCGATTCAATCGCAGCTCCGGTACCAAGGGCTACCACTTTAACCTTAATCCCTTTTTCTTCTTCAAACTTTGGCAGAATAAAATCAAGCAGACCAGAATCCCTTGTGGATGTAGTGGTCGATAAAATGACCTCGCCTCCAGCCGTTTCGTTTGGTTCTGTCGTGGTCGTTGTTACTGTACCTGTACCAGTACTTGTTCCTGCCGCCGTTGTCGTGCCTGGTGTTGCTGGTGAGCAAGCGGTTAACAGAATACCTGCTAATAAAATCGAACTTAATTTCTTCATGTAAGACCCCTCTAAATATTAATATTTTACTCCCAGATTCATCATTCGAAATCCAGTAGTAATTAATACAATTATACGTCTTATTCATATCCTTAACAAGTTGTTCACCCTCTTATAGCGAGTTCCATTAGCCACTACCTACATTTTTACTCGAAACTCATAAACCCACGTATGTGAACTACTCACCACTTAGCTAAACCTAACGGTTTTAACGCTTGAAGTGGGAGCTTCTTGGGAATAGAGCATACTTGATGGCGTATTCTATGCTCACAGCGGTGTCTCTTATTTACCAAGCTATCCCCGTAGTCCCTACGGTTCTTGTTATCTAAGATCATGATTTTAGTCTCAGTCCCTCGGCCAAGATGTTGACGCTAGCGTTGATATCTCGGTCGTGAT
>JAAZGI010000281.1 GCA_012511315.1 Clostridium sp. | reverse complement strand
TAAAAACTTTGTCCACAAGAAGTGGTTCATTTAAACTTGGCTAATCCATTGATAAGAATGCTATTATAGCTAAATAACTAAATAGCTAAATAGCTAAATATCTAAATATCTAAAAAGCATGAAAGCAAGAAAGCAAGAAAGCAAGAAAGCAAGAAAGCAAGAAAGCGTTACGTTTAATAAGCCTTTAAAATGAGGGCGTTACCTTTAGAAAATGAATCTAAAATTTGCCTTTAGGTAGTGGGCGTTAATTTTGATACACTAATTTTCTTGGAGATAAAGGAATTTATCCTCTTGTAACGCATGGAATATAATAAATACGAAATCTTAGCAAAAAGCAATCGGCTGGCCGGTTGCTTTTTTGTGGGAACTAAGGTTAATTAACTAGCGATTAAAAATCCCGCCTGCAAAAACTGTTGAAAATCGGCTAAACGTTTCTACACTCTCGGACAGGAATGGAGAACCAGGTTCAAGTTGTGGAATAAACAACCTGTAAGAAAAACCTGTAAGTGAAAACCTGTAAGTGGAAACCTGTAAGTGAAAACCTGTAGAATAAAAAGATCTTGCAAGACCAACTCAGATAGGTTTGGGAAATGAATAATCAGAGATTGACTAGCTCAAGTATAGAGCTTCTATAAGATAGAAAGCAGCTTAGTTTTAAAATGAAGAAGAAGGTACACTAAGTTGCTAGTAGAGCAGTCTAGCTAATTATTACTCCCTCAGAGAAAGAAATGAGCTGAAAAGCGCTAGGATGCAGTTTAGAATTGATACAGTATCTATGCTATAATTAAATAATTAATTAGCTTTAAATGATGAAAGGTGAGGATATATTAATGAATTATTTGGAATTGGCAAAAGGTATTGAAGAGTACACTCGAACCTTCCGGCGTGAGTTGCATATGTATCCGGAGCTTAGTGGGCAAGAATTTGAGACACAGAAAAAAATCATGAGAGAACTGGATAAACTTGGAATTCCGTATCGTAAAGTGGGCACAACATCTCTAGTTGCTACGCTTAAAGGGGGGAAGCCTGGTAAAACAGTGGCTCTCCGTGGGGATATTGATGCCTTGCCTGTCAAAGAGGAATCGGGTGTTGAATTCGCCTCTAAAACAGAAGGAGTTATGCATGCATGTGGCCATGATGCTCACACCGCGATGCTTTTAAGCGCAGCCAAACTTTTAAATGATAGGAAAGATGATATCAAAGGGGAGGTTCGTTTTTTCTTCCAGGAAGCGGAAGAAACCTTCTCCGGAGCCGAAAAGATTATAGCAGACGGTGGTATGGATGGCGTTGATGCAGCTTTTGGTATGCATGGTATGCCCCATTTAAAAGTTGGTGAAGCCAGCATTGAAAGTGGATATCGTATGGCTGGATGTGATACGATTTATCTTAAATTTGAAGGGGTTTCAGGACATGGTTCCATGCCTCACATGAGTAAAGATAGTATCCATGCGGCAGCTCAGTTTACTACCGAACTACAGTCTATTATTACCAAGCAAAATGATGCACAAGATCCTTTAGTTCTCTCCGTTGGACGATTCCACGGTGGAACCAAGGCTAATATTATAGCAAAGTACACAGAACTTGATATCTCAATGCGTTACTTTACACCAGAAGCAAGAAAGGTTGCTCACGACGGCATTCGCCGTTTGGCCAAGTCCATTGCAGATCTTTGGGAAATCAAAGTAGAGGTTGAAATTGAAGAAAGTGCCTTGAGCCTTTACAATGACCCAGATCTTACAGAATTGGCTCGAACTTCCTTTACAAAGGTTGCCGGCGAAGATGGGTTACAGCATGTTCCTAAAATGATGGGATCTGAAGATATGCCTTATTACTTCCAAAAGGCACCAGGAGTTTATGCTTTAATGGGATATCGGAATGATGACATTGAAGCTATCTATTTTCCACATCATGAAAAGTTTAAAATTGACGAGGAATACATGAAATATGGTGTTGCTCTCCATGTACAATTTGCGATGGATTTTCTTAATCGAGAATAAACCATAAAAACCTGGACAAGCTTTTGCTTGTTCAGGTTTTTTATGGTTGGGTGAAAATGAAATTTCTTTTAAGGGCTTTTATTAAAGAAGACCCTAAAGGCTTTAGATTAAAAATTTGATCGATTGATCCTCTGCTGCTTGTTTTCTTGTTCAATTTCATCTTTTAATTTTTCTTCGAGCTCACTGCGTCGGGCGCGAAGTTTTTCTTGACGCCTTTTTGATTGGCGCATTAAATTAATTGTTCGAATAATAAAGATGAGGGAAGCGATAAATAGTAAGACTACACCTACTTTTAAAACCCAACCTAATATTCTATCAGAAAAACTCTTTTCTAAGGGGAGAGAGGATTCTTCCATTAAATTAGCAGAGCGATTGGCTAGGAGATTAACAGTACCAATACTAACATCTTTTTGACCTTGGATGATAATCTCAGCGGTGGCCACCACTTGATCTTTTTCGACAGCGTCTTGTAAAGATTCTCCAGGATTTAGATTTAAAGAAAAAGCAGGCTTAATAAGTGACGCATTGATTAAATGATAAACATCTTTTTCTGCTCGTAAACCCAATGAGTTTCCGTCTGCTAAGGGAAGTGAGGATAAAATTTCATCTTTTTCAATGAGCAAGACAGCTTTAAAGTGCTTAAAGGCCCATTCAAATAATGTTTCAGAATTGGAATAGTTGTCTTGAGACTCTAAAGAACCGCCTAAGGCAACAATAAATAATCCCTGAGTATTTTTAGC
>JAAZGI010000042.1 GCA_012511315.1 Clostridium sp. | reverse complement strand
TTTAAAGCTGGTTACACCTCGAGTGATGAGCTTGGAGAACTGCTTGGAATTCATTAACAATGATGAACTAGTAGAAATCACTCCCCATAATATCCGGATGAGAAAACGAATCCTGGATACCACTATGAGGAAACGAGCAGCTCGTAAATAATAGCGAAAGCTGATCAAGACATCCTTAGCGGGATGTCTTTTCTATTAAAGGGGACTTTGATTTCCTTTTTTCTTCTCCACCTATTTATTTGGAATTAAAAAGTCAAATATGGTATGTTATAAGAGGTAAGTTTTGCGATAAAATGCTTTGCTTCATTATCTGATTAAAAGCAAAGAAAACTTAATGCTACCGAAAAATTTCGAAGATTTTGTAAGATTAAAATAGGTTTTGAGTAATCCAATACTGAGTGCGAGTTCACTTAGTAATTAACCCATCTTAGGATGTGTGGGAGAGTGGTTTTTTGAAAAAAGTTCTAATTGTTCTCGTCCTAGTCATTGCTCTTATCGGAGGAGTGATCTTTGGCTCCCTTTATGTTTACCATGGCAATGCCAATAATCCTTTAACAGCGACAAGTGAACCCCTCACAGTGAATGTGAATGAAGGGGAGTCACTTTATCCTGTGGTGGATCGTTTGGCCGGCGAGGGTATAATAAAGAACGGCTTTTTAACAAAATTCTACTACCGTCTATCTGGTTTAAACTTAAGCATTGAACCAGGTCGCCATGAAATTCCTGCAGGGGCTACCCTAAAAGAAATGTTGGATGCTCTAGCGAGTGAGAACCTAGATAATGTTAAGGTAACTCTCCCTGAGGGCTTCACCATTGAGAATATGGCCCAGCGCATGGAAGAATCTGGTTTACTTAAAAAACAAGAGTTTATAAAAGCGGTGGAAGACTTTACGCCGCCAGACTATGTACCAGCTAAAGGTGAACGGCGATACCGCATGGAAGGTTATTTGATGCCAAATACCTATGTGTTTACCCAAGGCACCCCAGCTGAATCCATTGTTCAGAAGCTGAGCAGTGAGTTTACCTTTAATTTTAAGCGCCTTTTAGCCGAGAGCGATCAAGGAGACCTTGATCCAGCTCTTTACGATGACATCGTGAATAAGGCAGCTATGATTGAGCGGGAAACCAATAATGCGGAAGAACGATCACTGGTTGCTTCAGTGATTGAAAACCGCTTAGCCATTGATATGAAGTTGCAGCTAGATGCCACCATTTTATATGCCCTAGGGGTGGATTCAAAAGTGGTTACCTTTAAAGATATGGCCATTGAGGATCCTTATTCAACCTATTATGTGCAAGGCCTACCTTTAGGACCCATCTGTAACCCTTCATCCAACTCGATTAAAGCAGTCTTAGAGCCTGCCAGCACGAACTATATCTATTATCTTTTAAACCCACAAACTGGAAAACACTTTTTCACGGATTCCTATGATGAGTTCTTAGAAAAAAAGAAACAGTTTAATGGCGGTGGAGAAGTTACCACCATTCCTTCAGGACCTGAAACAACAACACCTGCTAGCACCAAACCAGAAAACCCCTACCAAGGGCCCAGTGGTTTGCCCTTTGAGATTCTACCGGAGCAAGATCCAATCCAGGAGAATCCAGCCGATGAGCCGGCAGCAGAAACCCCAGCAGAAACACCAACAGAAACAACCGAAACGCCAATCACACCTAGTACAGAAGCTACGAAACCTAGCACCACAGCCACACCTTAAGGTAAACTATGAGTATTACGGAAAAAGATACAACACGTTACCTGCAAATGATTGCAGGCCTCACCACCGATGAGGGCATGATCGAAATGGAAACATTTGCCCAGCGGCAAATTATACCCATTATCCATAAAGAAGCCTCGGCCGTATTAAAGTATTTTATTGAAACTGAGCGGCCAAAACGGATATTGGAACTGGGAACGGCCATGGCCTACTCATCCATCTTAATGGCAAATAGCGATTCAGAGATTCAGGTGGATACCATTGAACGAGATCCGAATATGATCAAATTGGCTCGGGCTAATATCCGGGCCTTTGATTTGGCTGAGCGGATTCAGTTAATGGAAGGTGAGATTGATCAAATTTTAAAAGAGTTAACGGGACCCTATGATTTTTTCTTTATAGATGCTGGAAAAAGTCATTATCGAGAATATCTGGACCGCTGCCTTGAAATCGCCAATCCAGGCGCTATGTTTTTTTGTGACAATATCCTGGTTCGCGGTTTAATTGCCAAAGAAGGGATTGTCAGAAAACAATCGACAATTATTATGAATATGCGAAAATTTATTGAAGAAGTCACCTTGGATAAGCGATTCCATTCCATGGTATTGCCCGTAGGGGACGGACTCATGATTATAAAATGTAAGGAATAGGAAATTATGAAAAGAAATATGAAACCAACAGAAAAACCAGAGCTTTTAGCACCAGCCGGCAACCTTTCAAAATTAAAGGTTGCCATAGACTACGGTGCCGATGCCGTCTATTTAGGTGGCAGCCGTTTAAATCTTAGAGCCTTTGCCGATAACTTTAATGATGAAGAGATTCGAGAAGGTGTCGCCTATGCCCATGAGCGGGGCCGTAAGGTCTATATGACCTTGAACGTATTTCCCCATAACGATGATATGAAAGGCTTAGAGGACTACCTCCTAGGCGTGCAGGAGCTGGGCATTGATGCTCTCATCGTAGCTGATGCAGGAATTATCATGACTTGCCAGGAAGTGATTCCAGACATGGAACTCCACCTGTCCACCCAAGCCAATAACGTCAACTATAAATCTGCTAAGTTCTGGCATAACAATGGAATCAAGCGAATTGTTCTAGCCCGGGAATTAACCTTGGTTGAAATTAAAGATTTAATTGAAAAAACACCAGATACCCTAGAAATAGAAGCCTTTGTCCATGGATCCATGTGCATGGCTTACTCCGGTCGCTGCCTGCTTTCAAGCTATATGGTGGGCCGTGATGCCAACCGTGGAGCTTGTGCCCAGCCTTGCCGCTATAAATACTATCTAGTAGAAGAAAAGCGCTTAAATAAACCCATGGAAATTCGAGAAGACG
Organism: Clostridium sp.; assembly: GCA_012511315.1. Classification (GTDB taxonomy): domain Bacteria; phylum Bacillota; class Clostridia; order Clostridiales; family Clostridiaceae; genus JG1575. The sequence continues at coordinate 879 of JAAZGI010000042.1, read as the reverse complement.
ACCGGGGAAGCTATATCATGAACTCGAAAGATATGTGCATGATCCAGCATATCCCAGAACTGATGGAATCAGGCATTATTTCCTTTAAAATTGAAGGACGGATGAAGTCAGACTTTTATGTGGCCACCATCGTGAAAGCTTATCGTGAAGCCATGGACAGCTACTGGGAAGATCCAGAAAACTATGAATTTAATCCAAAATGGATGGAGCTATTAGAAAAAGTGAGCCACAGAAAATATTTTACCGGCTTCTACTTTGGACGAAACAATTCCCAAACCTATGAATCCTCCAATTATGTGAGAAATTACGACATAGTGGCTAATGTTCTAAAAAAAGAAGCCGATGGTCGCTACTTCATGTTAGAAAAAAACCGAATCTTCCCTGACACCGAAGTAGAAGTTTTAAGAAGCAAAGGAGAAGTCTTCACCACTACCCTAACAGACTTCCAAGACGAGAAAGGCAATCCCATTGAGGTGGCTAATAAGGCAGCCATGCACTTCTCAGCTCACTGCGCAGATGAACTCAAAGAAGGGGATATCTTGATTCAAGCTACTGGAGAAACTGAACGGGTGATGTAACAGAAAAGGGAAACCCTAAAAATGTTTTAAACATCAGAATCTAAAAATCAAGAAGTCATTTCAAGACAGGAATCCCTTAAATACCGAGGAAATGATTCAAAAGACCCTAGAAACAGCTAAAATATGTTTGTAGGGTCCTTTCTTGGTGTAAAATAGACATGATGATTAGAAATCAAAGGAAAACCTATAAAATTCAGAAAACTTTTTAGAAAACTTTTTAAAAAATTGAGCATACAACATTCAAAGAAAGCAAAGAAAACAAGACAACTAAAATATCTAAATATCTAAAGCAACTAAAGCA
>JAAZGI010000280.1 GCA_012511315.1 Clostridium sp. | reverse complement strand
GCAGATTATGAGTATTCTAGGGCAAAATATGGCTTGGTTGCTGAATGTATTGGAGGATGGTAAAAAAGCTCATCTCGCGCCAGAAAGAACTAGAAAGAAAAAGATGAACTTTATCCGCAAATAAGAACACAAAGAATCTAGAAGTTAAAGCGATTAAAACAAATAAGCATCTCACCTTCCAATTATTTTGGGATGAGATGCTTATTTTATAATGAGATTTTAAAGTATAAATGATGTTGCCTGAAGCAGTGTTCTTAAAATTATTATTGGTTGGGATATACAAAATAATCCCTTTTAAAATAGAATTTAGGCTTCAACTTCTCTTAAAACGGTTCTTTTTAACCGAATGCTGCTTGGGTTTTTCATTCTTTGGGTTCTTACTTTTCGTCTTTTAACCTTAGTTTGAGAGGTTTTGGTCATTGAGATTCCAGTGATTCCGTAAAATAAAGAAATCATGGGTGTAATAAAGGCAAGGAATGTATAGGGGAGATAGGCACTAACTGGAACGCCTAATGTTGCAACCGTATAAAGTCCAGCCCCTGTCCACGGGATCAAGGCCCCTGCTTGGGTAGCCGTATCCTCAAGGATTCTAGATAGATTTTCTGGTTTAAGATTCATACGGTCAAAAATTGGTTTCATTAAAGTACCAGTCATAACCGTAGAAAAATAAATAGAACCGCCGATTCCAAGGGTTACATAGCTAATAATAATGGTGACGAATACAAGAACGCCAGTCGTTTTTATTTTATGAGCGAAGGAACTAATTAAAGTTTCAAGGACTCCACTGTCCGCTAACATGCCTCCAAGGCCTAAGGCGAATAAGAAGAGGGCGATAAGGGGCAACATGCTGGTCAGACCACCTCTTTGGAGCATGCTGTTCACTGTGGCAATCCCAGAGTCAACATTATAACCCTTATACATGATGTCAAGAATATGCTTGAAATGAAAGCCTTGAACTGCAACGGCGACAATACCGCCCACAGAAGCGGCAATGAAAATGGATGGCAAGGCTGGACGCTTGCGCATCATTAAGGTGACTAAAACAATAATTGGAACTAGTGGGATTATACCGAGTTGGAAATTTTCAGATAAATAAGCAAGCAGACGATTGACACTAGCTGCATTGACCGTCTGAGCAGTATATTTTAAGCCCATAAGGGTAAAAATAAAGGCTGTAATAAGATAAGAAGGTACCGTTGTCCACATCATATGTTTAATATGTCCAAATAATGTTCCCCCAGCTACGGTGGGAGCTAAGTTGGTGGTGTCAGACAAGGGAGACATTTTATCACCGAAATAGGCACCACTGATAATAGCTCCAGCAGTAATACCCGCTGGAATCCCTAAGGTTTCGCCTACACCCATCATCGCGACCCCAGCAGTACCAATAGCCCCCCAGGAGGTACCGGTGGTTAGAGCGACGATAGAGGTGAACAAAAGGGTAGTAACTAAAAAGAACTGAGGTGAAATTAAATTAATTCCATAAAATATCAAGGTTGGAACAGTTCCAGCAGCAATCCATGTAGCGATTAATATGCCAACCCCCAAAAGAATAAGTCCTGATTGCAGGGCTTTGCTCATGGATGTAAGCATCGATGTTTCTATTTGTTTATAATTAAAGCCCAACCCCATCATAAAGGGAATAAGCAGAAACATTCCGATAAACATCAGCATTTGAATAGGTGCATCAAACACCAATATTCCAACTGAAATGATGGCTATGACCCCTAATAACATCATTAGGGCGTAGATAAAACTTGGTTTTTTAACCTGTACGGTTTCCAAATAAACACTCCTTTTTTCGATTACAAGTAAAGTTTTTTAGTTTTTCGACGATGAATCGACTAGCGATGATTCCTAGATGGGTTCTTAAAAGAAAGAACAAAGGCATCCCAATAGGAAAACCCTACACAAAAACACTTGACGATCACTTAGCATCTCAAAACACCTTAATATCATAACGTGGTCTTAGTTATTATGTAAAACGATGCAAATTGGTGTTAGAATGCCTCAACATATGTGAAGAGGGAAGAGCTGGCTTTATCGATTGGAATCTCCCTTATACGCACTGATTGGGAAGAATTGAAATAATGGACCATCAAGAACTTTAAGTCAAAATGATAGGATAGGAAAATTGATTTGAAAAAATTTAGGTTCACATCAACCAGTAAACAAGTTTTTAAAAGGGATTAAATGAGGTTTAAGAAGTAAAAAGAACTAAAAAGAACTAAAGAAAAAAGGAATGAACTTATTTTAAGCTAAAATCCATAAAACTTTGCGATAATAAAGTGGTTTATAAGTTATGATAAGAAATAGATAAGAATATAGGTAAGAAAAATGCAAAATTAGTTGAACCAATAAATTCAAAGCAAATAAGGATGAAAAACTTGATGAATGAAACGAATCAAAGAATAATAGGGCTAGAAGAAGAGTACTTTTCGACTTTTTGTATAGGAGAAGATGAAGGAAAATTGACTCGATACTATGATAACCAGATGGTTGAAATGCATTCTCATAACTTTACATGGGTCAAAGAGCCTTTGACCCAGGATGAATTAAAGGACTTGATTGGAAAAGAATTGGAACGGAGAAAGGATAAAGGCTTTCACTTTCTCAAACTGCGTTTGGATTGGGTATTGGAAGCTGACTCTTTGATGAATTATGATAAAAAATCAGTGACAAACATAGAGTATTACAGAATAGAGCCTGATTCGGTGGCAGCTATTAAGAGCCGAGAAGATATTGAAGTGATTAAACTATCAGATTTGATGGTTGATGAGGCCCGGGAGCTAGACGAGCTGTGTGAAGAGGGTGACTCTCTGGAGTTCACTAAAAAGCGGTTTGATCGCAGACTAGAAATCTACCTCAAGGACCAGGGGCCTGATAACTATCTAGCCTTACTTGAATGGGACGCCGTTGGAGCGTGTGATTTCTTCGCACAAAAAAACACCTGTATGTTAGAAGACTTCGTGGTAGATCCTGAATATCGAAATCAAGGCATAGGAACGGCCCTACTTAAAATACTAGCTGAGAAAGCCTTTAGTGAAGGCAATGATTTAGTGTTTATTCGGGCTGATGCGAGAGAAACTGCCCGAGAGATGTATCAAAAACTTGGTTTTCAAAAACTCATGGAAACGACAGAAATAACTTTTAAGTTTTAAGGAGGAATAAGAATATGAAAAAAAATACCGACAGTAAGAATCACCAAGAAATTCGTCAAGAAGTGGACGATTTTTATAACCGAGTGGCCGCTTCAAGTAAAGGGGTGGAAGTTGAACCTGATTCCATATATCAATCCTTGGGCTTTGATGAAAGTCTTTTAATGGAACTACCTGAGGATATTCGCTCTGGTTTATCTTGTGGTAATCCAGTGGAGCACCTTTACGTTGAAGAAGGTGATGTTATTTTAGACTTAGGTTGTGGAATGGGGCTTGATGTTTTTATGGCAAAGCTAAAATATCCACAGGCTGGAATGATTTATGGGGTTGATAAACTACCAGCTATGATTCAGCGAGCAGAACGTGCTCGAGTCTACAAAAAATTTGAAGGTATTGAATTTAAACAAGGTGTTTTAACCGACTTACCTTTCCTAGACCAATCCATAGATCGAGTGATCAGTAACTGTGTGATCAACCTAGAACCCGATAAGCAGAAAGTCTATGAGGAGATTTACCGGGTACTTAAACCAAATGGTATGTTTTTCATTTCAGACATAACATTAAAAAAAGAATTATCAGAGGAAATGAGACAACAAAAAGATCTTTATGGTTCCTGAGTAGGCGGAGCGCTTCCGGAGGAAGCATTATTAAAAATAATGAAACAAGCTGGTTTTCATAAACTAGTCCCTGTGATCGATGAAGTCACCGATGAATATGCAGAAAAATGGGGCTTTGGATTAAAGATTAAAGAGTTTATTCAACGAGGCTTATTTATTGGTGCTAAATCTAAAGAGCTTTAGACTCTATAACATAACACCAAGGAATTCGTTAGCTTCTAATTTAAAGTACAACTGGATATTTTTATAGAGATTTAAGAGGCAGCTCGTGAAGCTGTCTCTTCTTTTAACTAGCTGCGTTTATTTGATGGCCAAATAAGGTTCGATTCGGTCTTGGAAGGATTGGTGGAATAACTGAAGAGTAGAGTTAAAATGATAAGTCATCGGTGATAAACTTTTAATTGAGAACTTTAATTGAACTTTAATTGAGAACTTTAATTGAGAAGGGAAAATAAAACGTTTGAAGCTTGTATAATTCAAGAAAGAAACAAGGTGAAACCACTTGATATTTGAAGGCTATACAAGGAACCTAGCTATTTAGCGGACCCTTGTAATGAACTGGCGGATGTAACCAAGAAAAAAATATTAATTTCAAGACAAATGACTTTAAGGCAAACAGGCAAAGAAGGTTGAATGTTTGTAGTAGAGGTTTAGAGGGAGGCAATAATGGAATTTAACTTTGGCAAGAGTGAGTGGAAGGATATTCATAGAGGACAGGAGGGGTGCTTTTTATTAACCAATCGAAAAGGTGGATATTCCTCACTAAGTAGAATTGATTCTCTTTCTAGAAATGAACATAATTTATTAATGGCATGTGTGAAGGCGCCAAACAATTGGGTTCAAATGATATCAAAATTAGAGATGGAAATAAAGGTAACTGATCAAGAATATAACTTGAGTGCCCAGGAATATACTGATTCGAAAAAGAATCAAATGGGACAGAACTATTTGAATCACTTCTCCTTTGATCGATTTCCCCGCTGGTCTTATTTAGCAGGTGGAGTATCTCTTGATCGCAGAATTATTATGAAGCATGAAGAAAACCTCGTATTAGTTCAATTTGAAATGGAAAATCGATCCGGTAACGATGCTAAGATTTCTTTAAGACCATGGATGCGTTTCACCCCTAAGGGAGTGATGCCACAAGAAAATCAGTGTTATACGGTCCAGGAAGATAAAATTGAAAGTAATGGAATGGTTCTCTATTATAAGACAGATGCAGAATTGATCCAGGAGAAAGGAACTTATATTTCGGATTTGTTTTTTCAGGATGATGAAAAAGACGGAAGAACTTCGACGGGAGCAGTTCACAGAAACCATTGTCTAGAATACCAATTAATGGCAGGAGAGAAGCGCTCGGGTTATGTTATTTATAGTTTGTCTGAAATCATGGAAGACCCAAAAACTATCCTCTTGGATGAAGAATCCCGGCAAAAGAGATTATTTGAACTCTCAGGCATGACGAGTGAACTAGGACGACAATTAACCCTTGCTTGCGATCAATTTGTTGTGGACCGAGAATCTACAAAAGGACAAACAATTATTGCCGGCTATCCATTCTTTGGAGACTGGGGTAGAGATACCATGATTGCTAGCTTAGGGTGTTGTATTGCAGCGGGTCGAAAAGATGATGCAGAGAGTATTTTTAATACGTTTATGAAGTATATTAAAAAAGGTATCATGCCAAATATGTTTCCGGAAGGGGATGAAGAACCTCGCTACAATACGGTGGATGCTTCTTTGTTGTTTATCTATGCTGTGTATGAGTATTACCAAGAGTTTAAAGATTTAGAGTTTGTTAAAAAAGCTATGCCAGTGATGGAGGATATTATTTATTGGTATAAAAAAGGGACGGATTTTAATATCAAAATGGATATTGACGGCTTAATTCAAGCAGGAAGCGGTTTTGATCAAGTGACGTGGATGGATGTGCGGATTGATGACGTGCTCCCGACACCTCGGCATGGTAAACCCGTTGAAATCAATGCTTATTGGTATAATGATCTTAAAATTATGGCGTTTTTCTCAAGACACCTAGGAAATAGAAATGCTCAAGTCTTTGAAGAACTGAGTAATCAAGTAAAAAACTCTTTTATCAAATAATTTTGGAATGAAAAAGAAGCTTGTTTAAGAGATGTGGTCTTTGGTAATAAATATGACAACCAAATCCGTTGCAACCAAATATGGGCGGTATCCATTCCATTTGGAATGCTTAGTCGAGAACAAGAAAAAAAAGTTGTGGATAAAGTGTTTAGCCATTTATACACTCCCTATGGCCTTCGTTCATTGTCGCCAGAAGATCCAGAATTTAAACCGAATTATGGTGGCTCATTATGGAACCGAGACAATGCCTACCATCAAGGAACAGTTTGGGCCTTTCCGTTAGGTGGTTACTATCTGGCATACCTAAAAGTTCATAACTATAGCAAAGAGGCGCGTTTCAAAGTAATAAAAGATATGGACCAATTAAAGTCGACTCTAAGGGAAGGCTGTGTTGGGCAAATCGCAGAGATTTTTGATGGAAAAAACCCTACTGGTTCTCAAGGGTGTTTTGCTCAAGCTTGGAGTGTGAGTGAGCTTCTACGAGCTTTAAAGGCCGCTGAAAAAGACAGCCTCATTGAACGCACCTAATATTTCAACGGATTGACAACCAAGTCGACGGTTTGAAAGGGGATATATTAGTTGACTAAACAAGGAAACTTAGTGAAATATAAGCTAAATAATTAACAAAATGATATTAAGGTGGTGTTTTAGTGCGCTTCCAATAAAATTGTTCTTTAAAAAGTAACAATTTAACTTGCGTTTGTCATGGATTTGTCTATAAGAAAAGTTTGATGCAATATATAATATGATTAAGAAGAAGCAAAACTTTGTTTCTTCTTTTATGTATCCTTGTTTTGAAAAAAAATATACGGAGGTGTATGATGAGTACATTTACTCGATCGATACGAAAAGTCTTCATCAATGCGGGGAAATCCTTTGTGAATTATCCTGCAGTAATGGTTCACGCCCTATTGTTTACCATTGTATTGCTAGTTCGAACAACAATGGAATGGGAAACTCAGAGTTCTTATGCATTTTTCTTAAACACTCTACAACTGACCTTTGCTTTAGGTGCAATATTCAGCTTGGCTGCAATTACTTTGGCACACCGTCGTGGTCTATCGAAAAATGAGTTTTTAGCTGCTAATTTAATTGGCGTGTTAGTGCCTGCTATTGCTTTTGTCTTACTCTATTTATTCGGAGGATATGTCCCCGATCGTGGTGGTTTCGGTGTTGCGGATAAAATTATCACAAACTTAGCCTCAGGTCGAATGGTGGCCGGGATATTCATTTCACTGCTCGCTTTTCTCCTATTAGCTGGTGAAAAAGAAGAGGGCCTAGACTTTCAAAGTTCCGTATTTATGACCATGAAGGCATTTTTTATAGCCTTGTTATATGGTCTTGTAATTTTGATCGGCGTTTCGGGAGTGTTTGGAGCTATTCGAACATTGATTTATCCAGACCTTAGCTTTAAAGTATTTGGCTATATTGCATCGATTAGTGGGTTTATTGGCTTTAGTATTTTTATAGGCTATTTCCCGGATTTTCGAAAAGGAGTAGAAGATAAGCATCGAAAAGTGGCTGAAAGCCAGCCCCGTTTCATAACCGTACTCTTAGAATTTATCTTGGTACCAATCATGTTGGCACTGACAGTTGTTCTGATCCTATGGGCTCTTTTGACGATGATAGGCGGTATGGATACACGCTTTATTAATTTATATAGCATTGCTACATCCTTTGCCTTTGGCGGATTGCTCTTGCATATTTTGATTACAAAGAACGAATCTAGTATTGCTAAATTTTATAAAAAGGTATTCCCTTTCGCAGCCCTCTTCATTTTATTATTTGAAGCTTGGGCACTAGTTATTCAACTTAATAAATTTGGATTAAAGACAACTGAATATCTATTTATTATAGTTTGGGTTATTGCTTTTGCTTCATCCATCCTATTGATTCTAAAGAAAGAAAAAGCGCATCGTTGGATTGTTTATATAACGGCGGCTCTAACGGTAGTGTGCGTTCTTCCGATTGTTGGGTTCACAGATCTGCCTTTCACACAGCAGACCAGCCGCTTAGAAACTGTTCTCAAAGAAGAAAACATGATTCAAGGAGGAGAAATTGTTCCAGCCAAGACCTTACCTTCTCGAGAAAACCGAGAAAAGATTACTGAATCAGTAGAATTCCTCCTATATAGCACCAAGACTAATTATCCAAGCTGGTTTATTCCCCAAAAGCTAAATTATGAGAGATTCGAAAATACCTTAGGATTTGCCCAGGTTTACTCGGGGCAAGACCCTGATACGCAGCCTGAAGGTGCATCCACAACTTTAACCATGTTGCCTGGGGTGTTGGATGTAAGTGACTACCAATGGAGCATACCAGTTATGGGCTTCCAAGAGAATGAGGGGATGGGCTTAACTTTTAAGGGCAAATCAGGAGAGTATGAAATCATTTGGGGTCAGCAAACTCCCAGTGGAATTCCAATTCTTGAAATTAAATTGGATGGCAAAACGATATTAAAGGATGATTTAACAGCTTACGTAAAGACAACTTTAGATAAATATCCCTTAGGATCCAGCCAGGAACTTACAAGTGATTCTAAAGACTTAATCTATGAGGTAGAATCAGACCAAGTGAGCGTGACACTTCTATTTGACCACATCAATATCTATAAAAGTGGAATCAATGATGATATAAAGGAAGGGGAGGTGAATCACTTCCTATCACTAGTCACCATGTTTTTAAACGAAAAATAACATTATGTGTTGTTAGATTTCAATTGAAAAAGTTTAAAGAGTATAGAGAAAACAATAGGCTGGGATCTTAAGATCTCGGCCTTAAAATGATACAAGGAGAGCATAATGGATTGGCTTAAGATTAAAGAGTGGAGAGAGTTTTTAAAGGACAATGTGAGAAATGAAGTGGATTTTCAAAGCACGGACCAAAATAATGGTGTTTCTATGCCAGAAGTGGAAAAACCATGGACAGGGGGAGAATTAATTTCTCTGCCGGGGCAGGAAAGCTTCGATTTTCCTATGAAAAACTTTCAAGAGATTATCAAAGATCGAGAATCAAGGCGAGTGTTTGATTTAAATGTGATGGACTTAAAAGAGTTAGCCTTTCTTCTCTGGGCGACTGCAGGAGTACGCTCAAGGAGTTCCCATCGAGTCTTACGAAATGTTCCATCAGCTGGCAATCGCCATTCAACGGAAACCTATTTAGCAATATTTAAGGTAGAGGGTCTGGTTCCAGGGATTTACCGTTACCTTCCTTTGGAACATAAACTAGGACTGATTCAGCAAGTGCCAAACTTAGAGCAGCGGGTTAATGAGGCCGCATTAAACCAACTATTTGCTTCTCGCTGCAATGTCTTATTCATATGGGCATCCATTCCTTATCGGATGGAATGGCGTTATGATTTTGCATCTGCAAAAGTTATTGCAGTTGATGTGGGGCATATTTGCCAAAATCTATATTTAGCCTGTGAGTCTATTAACTTTGGAACTTGTGCAATTGGTGCCTACGATCAAAAAAAGATTGATCAATTAATTGGAGTAGATGGAGAAGAGGAGTTTACTATTTTATTGGCTCCCGTGGGGCGTCAAAGAAAATAAATGGGTAATTAACAGCTCCATTTTGAAAAAAATTGTTTAATTAAGTAGAAAGAAACGAAACGGATACAAAGTACGGAAAAAATGAAGAATTAAGTGCATAAAAATGGCTAGTATTGTAATCTGATAGTATAATAAAAGAAGTTTACTATTGGAGGGCAAAAATGTATACAAGAATTTTAAGATACTCAGTGATTCCTGAAAAGAAAGAGGAGTTCCTAGATATTCAGCAAGAAATAGCTGACACCTATCTAAACAGTATGGGTGGAAGAATGCAATTTATAAGAAATAATAACAATGAGCAAGAATGGATTGCAATCCAGCAATTTGAATCAAAAGAATTATATGAACGCCGGATTGAAGAGGTTTTTGAAAACATTAAAGGGGCAGGCATTCCTGAACAACTAGAGAAAATCCTATTAACGCCTGCTGAAGAAACCGAGATGGATGATTACTATATGTTTATGGAAGTCATTGCAGAAGAAACTTTGTAGACAAACAAAAAAAGTAGGGTGATCAGTTTTTTTGATCACTCTACTTTTTTAAAAGAATTATTTTAAAAAGATATATGCAATAAGTTGGTTTATTTCGGTTGTCTAAAGACGGTGATTCCATTTTCAGTAATTAACGCATGAATTGGGATGTCGAACTGGTCAATAGGAACCTCTTTTGTTTGTTGGAGGGAAAAACCTAATCCGATTTTAGGAACGTCAGAATCCAATTTAGAAAAGAAACGGTCATAAAAACCTGCACCGTAACCGATGCGATATCCACGTTCATCAAAAAGCACACCAGGAGTGACAACTAAATCAATTTCTGCGGGATCTTTTATTTGTACTTGGTCTTCTATGGGACTAAGAATACCATAATAGCCAGGCTTAAGATCTTTGTCGAAGTCAAAAATTTGTGCTGGGACCATTAGTTTCTCTAGTTTAAGGATATGCGGTACATATACATTCTTTCCATCAGCTAAGGCATCTTTGATGAACTGATGGGTCATGACTTCGTCTTCAAAGGAAACAAAAACCATGATTGTACGGGCTTTCTTATATTCATCTGTTAATTTTAGTGTTTCTATAATTTTAGAGGAGAATTCTTCAAATAGCAGTGGTGTTTCTTCAGCTAAAGCTTTTCGCTTAGCAAGAGTTTCTTTGCGCAAACGTTTCTTAAGTTCTCTTAGTTCATTGCGGTCTTGTAAATCCATTGGTGACACCTCCAAGGTTAAGGGTTAAAAGTTATTATTACTTCTATTATATCAGTTCCTTTAGAGTTGAAGGACCTGAATTTTGGATTAAAAAAACGAAACAGATCCTGTGAACATAAAGTATCACATGACGAAGGGGAGGGCAAAAGGTGGTTTAATAGGGCGGACGATAGCAGAGAAAAAGAATTAAAACATTGAAGCGGATAATTCGTCTAAGTCTGGACCATTAGGATTCTGAGGTAGTGTCATGATGATAGCCAATTGGTCATTTTTTAGCAGTGGACTAGGTGGAATGAGTCCCATGGGCTTAAATATGGCGTCTTGAATAAACTGAAATGAGCCATTTTCACAAAGTT
>JAAZGI010000041.1 GCA_012511315.1 Clostridium sp. | reverse complement strand
TTCTTATGCCATAATAATTTTATGATATATGCTTTTCATAAGCTATGCTTTTGTCGCTACCTCTATTTTAATCGATAATAGGTAGAGTTCTCTATAGTTATTTCAAATGAAAGGAAAGCCCGCATATCCTGGTTGGGACATGCGGGCTTTCTTAAGATCCCTTTTAAATGGAATCGATTTTAAAATTTACTCTACAGCTTTAACGCTAAGGGAAACTTTCTTTTCTTTTTCATTGGAATCAAGAACCATAACTTTAATGGTTTCTCCAATGGTTAATACATCACTTGGCTTTTCTACACGAGCATGGGATAGCTGTGAGATATGAGCTAATCCGTCAACACCAGGCTCCAACTCAATGAAGGCACCAAAATCGGTGAAGCGAACAATTTTACCTAATACGATGGACTCGTTAGGATACTTTTCAGCAATGTTATTCCATGGATCTTCCTGAAGAGCTTTCATGGATAGGGAAAGTTTCTTGTTTTCCTTATCAATGCCAATGATTTTAACTTCAATGGTTTCATCAACTGTTAAAACAGAGGATGGCTTTGGAATCTTACCATGGGTGATTTCTGAAATATGGAGTAGACCGTCAACACCCTTAATGCTTACGAAAGCACCAAAGTCAGTGAGACGTTCAACGTTTCCTTCGTGAATCTGACCAACTTCTAACTCTTCCCATGTCTGAGCTTCCATAGCGCGTTTCTCTTTCAAGAGATGCTTCTTTCTGGAACCAACGATGCGAGTTGAGCCTCTACGCTCTTCAGCTTCGATAATGTTGATTTCGATGTCACGGTTAACATATTCTTTCAAGTCACGAACAGACTTAACTTCAACGTGGGATGCTGGAATAAAGATCCGGTGTCCCTTGTAGAAAGCTACTAAGCCGCCCTTGACCGCTTCTTTCACTCGTACCTGAACTTTATCATCCGTGCCAAGAACTGCAAGAAGTTCATCCTTGGATGCTTCCCGTTCAACTTCTTTAACAGACAGGATATAGAATGAATCATTTTCAATGGGTCTTCTGATAATCTTTGCTTCGATTTCATCGCCCATAGCCATGATATCAGTAAGCTTTGCTGAATCGTCAAAGGATACTTCGTCAATGGAAAGTTTTCCGTCATTACCTGCTCCGATGAGAGCAATGATGGCTTCCTTGTCATCTAATTGAATGATATTTCCTTTAATAATCTGACCTACACGGACTGGTTGGTCATATTTTTGCATGAGCTCTTCCATGGTCATTTCTTCTTCAGGTTTTTCTTCAGCTACTGGAGCTTCTTCTTCTTTTTCTTCAACAACTTCTTCTTCAGCTACTTCTTCTTCAGCTTCTGGAGTTTCTTCTTCTGTCTCAGAAGTTGCGCTTTCTGCTGTATTTATAGTTTCTTCAAGGAAAGATCCAGCTTCTTGCACTGGTTTTTCAACAGTTTCTTCCGTTACTGGAGTCTCCTCTGTAACAGTTTCCTCTTCTGCAACGGCATTGCTGTTCAATTCTTCCTGCACCTGAGTGTTCTCGTCAATTCTCTTTTCATCGTTCATAATAATTCAATTGCCTCCTTGATGATCCAGTCGGGTGTTGACGCACCGGCTGTTATTCCAATTTTCTTGTAACCTTTTAGCGCCCTAATATATTCTTTCAATTCTTCAGCATTCTCGACAAAAAAGGTGTTTTCACAATTTGCTTTGCAAATCTCATAGAGCTTGGTGGTATTGGATGAATGTTTTCCGCCAATAACGACCATCGCATCAACCTGTTTGGAAAGCTCATTGGTTGATTGTTGACGCTCTTGGGTAGCAGCGCAAATGGTATTAAATGCAACCATTTCTTTGGCTGTAGCCAGATTAGCAATCAGTTTCTCCCAATTTTTTTGCTTTTCGGTGGTCTGCGCAACAACACATAGTTTCTGTGGGATGGTGAAGTCAACATTGCCATCTTTAGAAATTAGTGCCGTGTTTTCACACCAACCATTGATACCAACCACTTCAGGGTGGTCTTTATCGCCTAAAATAACGATTTGATATCCTTTGTCATAGAATTCACTGACTTTACGTTGAATGTTTGTAACGTAGGGACAGGTCAAATTCACTACCTTACCGGATATGGATTTGATTTCCTCCAGTTTAGCTCGACTCACTCCGTGACTTCGAATCAAAACTGTGTCCTCTTTTGTTACCTTACCGAAGTGTTCATCAGAAATAGCTTGGATACCGTCTGTTTTCAGCTTATTTACCACATCGCTGTTATGGATTAGTTCACCGAAGGTCATCACTCTTCCCTTTGATTTCGAATAGTCAAAGGCTTGAGAAACGGCACGTTGAACCCCAAAACAGAAACCGGCATGATCCGCCAAAATAATTTCTCTCATGGTCTATCTCCTGTCACTTACTCAGCTAACTTAATTATTCAGGGCATAGCCCGTCATTAGTACATTATACTATAAATTTCAGACAATTTCCACTGACAACCAATATATCCAAAGGGTGTCTCGAGGATGCTCCTGCTACGACTTGATTTCAGGTAACCTTAGATCTGGACGAAGACTTGCTGCTTCATGCAAATAAACCGGTACTAACTCAGTTTCTTTCGGCAAATCTAGTTGGATTAAGACTCGCAGGCATAAAGGCAAAGATCCTTGTACATGCATTTCATTAAAATGTAAAATAGATGCTCCCGTAAGGCCTCGTTCTAGACGAACAAACTTGCCTGGGTAAGCTGCATCAATATCTTTAGTCGCCGTAAAAATTACTGAACTAATGTCTTCCATTGAAAAATCATTATATTTTAAAATGGTATCCCATAACTCAAGAATGCGATCTCGGATCTCAGTCTCAGAGTTTACATTAATGGTGGTAGCTCCTCTTAGTGATTTCATATGCTCTCCCCCGCTAAATGTCCTGTTGAAAAAGCGATTTGTAAATTGTAGCCTCCTGTAAAAGCATCTACATCAATGAGCTCGCCACAAACCGACGCATTCTCAATGGCATGAAGCTTCATGGTGGATGGGTCGATTTCAGAAACGGCTACTCCACCACGTGAAATGATGGCTTCTGCTAAAGGTCTAGTTCCTGAAATTGTAAAACGGAGATGCTTAATCGCTGATATTAAGGCACGTCGCTCCGCTTTTGTTACGGAGTGAATTTTAGTGTCTCCTGAAACTTGAGCTCGTTCTAAAATAAAAGGAATCAAGCGCCCAATTAGTAGATCGGTGAGGCCATTATTAAGATCCTTGTTCTGATATTTCGAGAAATCCCGTAGGATTCTTGTCTCTAATTGTTCCTCGGTTAATCCTGGTTTTAAATCAATTTCACAGTGCATATCTTGTTCGGTACGCATAGAGCTCGCTGACAAAACCAAGGGTCCTGATACGCCGTTGTGGGTGAAGAGCATTTCCCCGATATCGTGATATAAAACTCGTTTGCCTGCCAACAAACTAAAACCAACATTGCGTAGGGAAACTCCAGCTAATTCCACCACATTTTTCTCTTGAACCGTTAATGGAATCAATGATGGAATAAAGGGGTTGGTTTTAACACCAATCCGCTCCAATAATTTAAGAATAATTCCATCTGACCC